>CALFXN010000519.1 GCA_937957815.1 uncultured Synergistales bacterium | reverse complement strand
ATCGTGACGTTCCCCGCACCCGCGCCGCACATCGCGCCGAGGATCAGGACGTTCAGGAAGAGAAACTTTCCGCCCATGTGCTCTTTCAGGATCTCGTAGCCCCGGACCGCGTGAAGACGGATCTTGCGCGCCCCGAAATAGCTCCGGAGGTCCGGATTCTCAATCGCGGCTTCGTCGTGGACGTTCACGACCGCGTGACCGCCGGGAACGAGAAAGTCGTAGGAACGCAACGCCTCCATCTGGTCGAACGCGAGAAGGACATCGGCGCACCCCTTGCGCACAAGCGGGCTTCGGAACTGCCCGATCTTGAAGTGGCTGATGACCGAGCCGCCGCGCTGCGACATTCCGTGGACCTCGCTCCCCATGACCGAGTCTCCGCGCTTCAGCGCGACGTGTCCGAGCACCTTGCTCGCGAAGACGATCCCCTGGCCTCCGACGCCTACGATGACGCTCTGCATTGCCTATTCCTCCTCCCTGCGGACGATGGCGTCCTGCGGACACATTTCGATGCAGACGCCGCACTCGACGCAGAAACGTTCGTCGATGGACGCTTTCTTTCGGGTCGCGTCGAACACAAGCCCCGGACAGTTGAAGTTCGTGATGCACTGCGTGCATCCGACGCACTTTTCCTCTTTCACGGTCACCGGGATGCGCTCCTGCCTGACCTTGAGCTTCGTGAGACACGGATGACGCATGACGACGACCGCCGGCTCGAGGTTCTTCCGCGCGTATTCCCACGCGTCCCTGAGGACCGGCGCGTTCTTCCTCAGAGCGTACGGATCGACGGTGACGACGTATTTCGCGCCGCACCCCTTCGCCGTCTCCTCGATCGGGAGACGGACGCCCTCCTCCCCTTCGCGCATCTTGCCCCCGCTTCCGGGATTGTCCTGGCCGCCCGTCATCGCCGTCGTGCCGTTGTCCATGATGCAGAGAACGAACGCGTGGCGGTTGTAGACGGCCGTCGCGAGTCCCGGCAGGCCCATGTGGAAGAACGTCGAGTCGCCAAGCGTCGCGAAGATCGGCCGGTCGGCCCCTTTGCCGTCGGCCTTGTGCGCGAGATATACCCCCGAGGCGACCGTGATCGACGCACCCATGCTGACGATCGTGTCGATCGCGTTCTGCTGCTTGACCAGGCCGTAGCAGCCGATATCGCTGCATACGATGGCGTTCGGATACGCCTTCCGGATTGCCGCGAAACCGGGCCTGTGTCCGCAGCCCGGGCACAAGCGCGGCGGGAGCACGCCGAGCCCGAGGGCGTTCCGCGCCGAGGCGAGCGACTGCGCGGCGGCGTCCTCCGACGCGACGCCGTCGCCGAGGAAGCGCGACAGGATGCCCGCGATGACGTCCGTCGTCAGTTCGCCGTTCGAGGGAACGAATCCGTTCCAGCGGCCGAGCGTTCCCGTCCGGTCCGGAAGCTGCATCTCGATCGCCGGGTACGTCTCCTCGAGGACGAGCGTCTTCTCGTGCCGCGCGATGAAGTCCTCGACCATTTTTACGGGAAGCGGGACCGGCGTTCCGATCTTGAGAACGGCAACGTCCGGCCGGCCGAGATCCCCGAGGAGATCCATCACGGCGGCGAAGCAGATGCCTCCCGCCACGACCCCGAACCGTGCCGTTCCCTTGGCGGGAATTTCGTAGTTGTACTTCGGGAATGCCGTCTCGAAATCCGCGGCGATTCGAGCATACCGCTCGTTGTGCATTGGGAGCGTCTCCCGGATCAGCCGGGCTGGAAGATGAATGAAGTGCCCGACGGGCTGACGGTCGAACTTCGCGGGGCGGTCGACGGAAACCGGGTCGAGAAGGTCGACATCCTGCCGGCAGTGGTCGACGCGGACCGTCGGACGAAGCATCGTCACGACGCGGTACTTCTCGGAGACCTCGAACGCGTCGCGCGCCATTTCCTTCGCCTCTCTCGCGTCGGAGGGGTCGAAGCACGGGATCTTCGCGTACATCGCGAAGAAACGCGAGTCCTGATCCGTCTGCGACGCGTGGCACCCCGGATCGTCGCTGACGACAAGGACGAGACCTCCGTTCAGCTCGGTCAGAGAGCACGTCATGAACGGATCCGCCGCCACGTCGAGCCCAACCTGTTTCATCACGGCGCAGGCGCGCTTTCCGGCATACGTCGCACCGAGCGCGGTCTCGAACGCGACCTTCTCGTTCGCGCCCCATTCGACCTGCGTCTTCGTTTTCAGATCGTCCGCCCAGAACGCGATCGACGGCAGAATCTCCGACGACGGCGTCCCCGGATAGGCGCACGCGACCTCGCATCCGGCCTCGACGATCCCCCGTGCGATCGCCTCATTTCCCATCAGAATCGCTTTCGTTCCCATGGTCGCCTCCCCCTTCCTCTCCACGGACATCCCTCAGATAGGAATAGACCGTGTACTTCGTGTTCCCCATTTCGCGGGCCAGCGTCTCCACCGCTCCCTTGAGCCGAAAGAATCCTTCTCGGTCAAGAATCCGCATCACCTCGAGCTTTTCCTGCCTTGTCGACAACCGGAGCGGCTTTCCGATGCGCCGCCGCATGACCTTCAGGTTGCGCTCCACCAGTTCGTCCATCCGCCCCGGCGGGCCTTCGTCGCGCGGAACTTCCGAATACGAGTCGTCCCGAACGCCGGTCAAATGATCGGCCATCGCCTTGAGCGCCTCGGCGCGCGCCATGTCGAAGTTGATGCAGAGGTAGCCGATGGCGGCGCCCTTCTCGTCCCTGATGAAGATCGTCGTCGTGCGGATTCGTCGTCCGTCGCGCGTCCGCGTCAGCGAGTTAGCGACGTATTCGCTCCCCGACACCTCCGGACGCGCGAGAAGAAAACGCGCATAGTCCGTAACCGCCCCCCCGACGGCGCGCCCAGTCACGTATCCGTGTTCGATCGCGACGATCGAGTGTTCCGGGACGGACGTATCGTGGAGGACGATTTCGTAGTCCGGTCCGAGGGCCTCCGCCAACCCCCGGATTACCGGAACGTACGACGCGAGAATCGGATGAAGCGTCACGGCGATCTTCCTTTCGGCCATCAATTTATTGTGATTATATCACTTTTTTGTGATATCCTGTGATTCGTTCCGGCATCCATTCCTCGAATGGTATGATTGCCCGGACGAACTTTCCGGAAGGACGTGGGTTCATGAGAGACGAATCGGAAGGCCTTTCCTCGCGCAACGGCGCGTTTCGGTACCGGTGGATCGTCTGGGGGGTCATGGTTCTCGCGTACATGATCGTCTTCTTCCACAGGCTCGCGGCGGGAGTCGTCCGGGACGACCTCGTCCGGGCATTTTCGCTGAGCGCGACATCCTTCGGGAACATGGCGTCGATGTATCTCTACGCCTATATGATCATGCAAATCCCAGTGGGGATGCTCGCGGACTCGCTCGGAGCGCGGCTCACGGTTACGGCCGGAATGATCGTCGCGGGCGCGGGGTCGTTTCTCTTCGCGTTTGCGCCGACGGCGTCCCTGCTGCTCGTCGGCCGCTTCCTCGTCGGCGTCGGCGTTTCGACCGTTTTCGTCTCCATTCTGAAGATCCAGTCGAAGTGGTTCCGCGAACGGGAGTTCGGCACGATGTCCGGTCTGACGGCCCTGATCGGGAACCTCGGAGGCGTCGTCGCCCAGACGCCGCTCGCGATCGTCGTCGCGTGGATTTCGTGGAGGACGACGTTCGCCGGGATCGGCGCGGTCTCGGTCGTTCTCGCCGTCCTCTGTTACGTCTTCATCCGGAACGCGCCGTCGGACATGGGCTTCCCGCCGGTCAACGAGGCGACGGCGGCTCCGGTGCGGAAGACGTCGCTTTCGAGGGCGCTCGCGAACGTCTTCGCGCGGCGCGAGATGCTTCCCGCCTCGATCGTCAGCGGCGCGTTCTCCGGAACCTATCTCGCATTCTCCGGGGCCTGGGCGGTTCCATTCCTGACGGCCGTGTACGGGATGGACAAGGCCGCGGCGTCCACCTTCGCCGCGTGGACGATCTACGGGACCATGGCGGGAAGTCTCCTCACGGGGTGGATTTCCGACAGGATGGGGAGCCGGAAGATCCCGCTCGTGACGCTTTCCGTCTTCGCGACCGCGTGCTGGGGGATCCTCGCGTTCTCGGGCGCCTCGATTCCGCGCCCGCTCCTCGCCCCGCTCTTCTTCGCCATGGGGTTGACGGGAACGTGCTACGTGCTCTCCTGGGCGTACGC
>CALFXN010000518.1 GCA_937957815.1 uncultured Synergistales bacterium | reverse complement strand
CGGCGACCACCGAGATCTACACTCTTTCCCTACACGCCGCTCTTCCGATCTGTATGGAAGCCGCCACGACTCTCGGCGCGGGGTCGTTCACGGCAGCCGTCATGGCGGGCGCGACGCACGGATACGACATGTTGTGGGTGCCGTTTTACTCGTATCTGTTCGGCCTCTTCATGCTCTATCTGGGTGCGAAGTTCGCGATTTATCGGAAGGATTCCGTCATTGAACTGCAGAACCAGTACCACACGAAGGCGGTCGGATCGTTCTCGACCGGTTTCGTAGCGTGTTTCCTGGCGGCGGTCGTCTTCTCGTTCGGACAGTACGCGCTCGGAACCGACGCGCTTGCCTCGATGTCGAAGCTCATGGGATTCGACTTCCCGCGGCACATCAACTGGGTCGCGATCATGGCCGTTTCCGTGGGGCTTTCGCTGCTCTACGGAAAGAGCCACCGGCTCGTCCGTTTCGTCGAGAAATCGATGCAGATCCTGATCGCGATCATGCTCCTGACATTCCTGGCGGTCGTCGTCAAGACCGGCATCAACGTGCCCGCCATGCTCAGAGGCGTCCTTGTACCCTCCGTGCCGCGAGGCGTCGAGGGCATCATGGTCGTCATCGCGGGCCTCACCGCCGCGATGGGCGTCATGGACTGGGTGCAATACCACTATGCGTCCAAGACGCGCGGATACACGAGACATCACGAGCAACTGTCCGTCTTCGACTCGATCTTCGGCGGCCTGATTCCGGTGACGCTGGTTCTGGCGTTCATCGGCATCGCGTTCGCGGAGACGTTCGCGGGGAAGACCGGCATTCCCGAAAGCGCCATGGACCTTTCGAACGCGCTCGTCTCGGTGCTGCCGAGCGTCTGGGTCCGGGTCGGGTTCTACCTTGGGATCATCGCAATCGTCGTCAGCACGATGGTTGGCATGCCCATCGTCTCCGCACAGAGTCTCTGTCACTCGCTGAATCTCCCGCAGGACACGAACAGCCTCGTATGGAAGATCGGGCTTCTGCTGCCGCACATCGGCTTCCTCGGCGCGTTCATCGGCAAGCCGCTGTGGGCGGTCATCACGGTCGCGGCGATGCAGTCGCTCTTCAACTGGCTCAGCGGCTTTTCGTGGTATCTCCTCGGGAACGATATCCGCGCGCTGGGCAGCCACGTCGTCAAGAGCTACCTTGTCAACCTCGGGATCATCGTGTCGATCGTGGCGCTCAATCTGGTGTTCATCACGTTCGTTCTGACCGAGCTGGGGGTGTGAGAGAGATGTCGAACATACTCGAATCCATCGTTATGGGACTCAAGGCGCGCACGTGGCTTTGCCTCCTGATGCTCGTCGCGAACTTTTTCTTCGTCTACGGCGCGATTCTGTATTTCAACAAGGGCCAGGCTCCAGGCATGTATTACGCCGGACTCGGCGCGACGCTCGCGCTTGCGCTGATCCTCGCGTTCCCGAATACGCAGCCCCCGCTTCCCCCTGAAACGCGGGATCCGAAGATCCGGGACTGACCCGGAAAAAGAGTGCCCCGTCCCGGTCGGGGCGGGGCACTCCCCCCATGTGGTGACACCCATTGCGTCAAGGAGGTCTGCACGATGCTTGCCGAACGACACCACGCCGTCATTCTGTCGCTGTTTTTTGCGCACCTCGCGAAGGCGTACGGCGAGAACGGGAAGAACACGTTCATCAAGGCCGCACAAACCTACGGCGAACAGCGGGGGAGGCGCATGAGCCTGCGCGCTCTCCGCGACGGCAACCGACTCGACTTCGACGCGTATTTCGCGTACAGCGAATGGTCGCCTTCGCCCGGTGCGTACGACATGTCGGTAACGGCCGGGGCCGGCGTCGTCGACGAACGCGTGACGCGGTGCCCGTGGGCGGCGACGTTCCGCGAGGAGGACGCCGTCGAGTGCGGCGTGGCGTATTGCAGCGAAATCGACGCGGCGATCGTGCGCGGCTTCTCGCCGTCGCTCCGCCTCGACCTCGAGAGCACCCAGCATCGCGGGGGGTGTTGCCGGTTTTATTTCAGAGATGCTCGGATCACGAACGACACGATGAACGCGCGGGATCGTCTCGTTCCTCCGGGCGCCGTGGTCGTCATGCCGTTCGACTATCACGTGGCGCATGTCTTCCATACGTTCCGGCATACGGTCGAGGACGTCTATGGCGGTGAGGGCGCCGGGATGGCCGCGCTTGTGCACGCGCTTCTGGCCGAGCGGTTCGGCCCGATTGTGACCGGCGTTCTCGAAGAATACCGGAACGCCGACTTCACGCGCCTGTAGCGGCGCCGGCGTTTGTCCGGCATCGGCCGGACCCGGGCGACGTTGCCCGAACGCGGGGGCGCTTTCCATCCGATGCGTATCGCTCTATCTGTTCGAATTCATTCGGGGAGGCTGAGGAGATGACGACTTCCGGAGTCGTGTATCCGTATATTCCGAACTCTGTTCCAGAGGTACAGCGCGAGATGCTTGACTCGATCGGCGCGGCGAGTGTCGACGAACTGTTCGAACGCATTCCCGGCGATGTCCGGCTGCACGGACCGCTCGATCTTCCGCCGCCGCTGCTGTCGGAGGCGGAACTGCATCGCTGCTTTACGCGCATTCTCGCGAAAAACGCCACCACGAACGAGAATATCAGCTTTCTCGGCGGCGGCTGCTGGAACCACTACGTTCCGGCGATCTGCGACGAGATCAACCAGCGCAGCGAATTCCTGACGGCGTACGCGGGGGAACCCTACGAAGACCACGGACGCTTCCAGGCGCTCTTCGAGTATACGAGCATGATGGCGGAACTTGTCGATATGGATGTCGTCAACGTTCCGACCTATGACGGCGCGCAGGCCGCCGCGACGTCGATCCGCATGTGCTCCCGGATCACGGGGCGGAGGCGTGTGCTCGTCGCGGCGAATGTCCACCCCGAAACGCAGGCGGTGATCCGAAACTACTGCCATCCCGATCTCTCGCCGGAGGTCGTGCCGATCGACCCGAAAACGGGCTGCGTCGACCGCGCCGCGCTCCGGCGCGCCGTGACGGGCGAAACCGCGGCCGTGTACGTCGAAAATCCGTCGTTTTTCGGTACGATCGACGCGTCGACAGGGGCGATCGCAGAAATCGTCCGCGGAGCGGGCGCGCTCTTCGTCGTCGGAACGGACCCTTCGTCTCTGGGGCTGTTGACGCCGCCGTCGCGCCGCGGCGCCGACATTACGTGCGGCGACATCCAGCCGCTCGGCATGCACCAGTATTTCGGCGGCGGGCGGGGTGGTTTCATCGCGACAAGAGACGATCCGAAATTCATCCGCGAGTATCCGTCGCGGCTCTTCGGCATCGCGCCGACCGCGAAGGGCGAGTGGGGCTTCGGCGACGTCGCGTGGGAACGAACCTCGTTCGCGGACCGCGAACACGCGAAGGAATACGTCGGCACCGCCGCGGCGCTCTGGGGCATCACTGCGGGCGTCTATCTCGCGCTCATGGGGCCGAAAGGGATGCGCGAACTCGGCGAGGGCGTCTTCATGCGATGCCGGTACCTCATGGACCGGATGGCGGCCGTCCCTGGCGTGACGCTTCCGTTCGCCGCGACGCCGCACTTCAAGGAGTTCGTCGTCTGCTTCGACGGCACGGGGAAGACGGTCGATTCCATCAACGCCGCGCTGCGTGACCGGGGCATCTTCGGCGGTTTCCGGACGGAAGTTACGGGTGGACGCGAATGCGCGCTCTACAGCGTCACCGAGGTGCTGACGCAGCGGGATATGGACACGTGCGTCGCGGCGCTCCGCGACATCGTCGCGTAGGCGGGGGAGGCGGCATTCATGGGAATGGACATGACGACGAAGTTGCGCGATTTCCACCAGGCTCGCTGGGACGAACCGATCATCTTCGAACTGACGACGCCGGGCGAGCGCGGCGTTCTGGTGCCGGAAGCCCCGGCCGATGTCCGGCGTGCGGGTGAAAAGGCGTTGGCGGCCCTGCCTGCGGATATGGTTCGTCAGGAAGCGCCGAAACTGCCCGAGATGGGGCAGATGCGCGTGTTGAAGCATTACCTGCGGCTGTCGCAGGAAAATCTCGGGGCCGATCTCAATATCGACATCGGACAGGGAACCTGCACGATGAAATACAGCCCGAAGGTCAATGAGATCTTGTCGCGGAATTCCGGAATTGCGGACATTCACCCGTATCAGGACGAATCGACCGTTCAGGGAGCGCTCGAAATCGTCTACGAACTCGACCGCGCGCTCCGGGCCATCTCTGGCATGGACGCGTTCTCGCTCCAGTCGGGCGGCGGGTCGCAGGGGCTCTACGCGATCATTTCGATCATCCGCGCGTGGGTGGAGCACACCGGCCAGCTCGGCAGGAAGGACGAGATCGTCACGACGATCTTCTCGCATCCGACGAACGCCGCGGTGGCGAAGCTCATGGGCTTCAGGATCATCACGATCTATCCGGGACCCGACGGACGTCCGGATATCGAGGCGTTCCGCGCGGCCGTGTCCGACCGGACGGCGGCGCTCATGATCACGAACCCCGAAGACACGGGCGTCTACAACCATCGAATCGGGGAATTCACGGACCTCGTTCATGCGCACGGGGGGCTGTGCAGCTACGATCAGGCGAACCTCAACGGCATCATCGGCGTCACGCGCGCGCTCGAATCGGGATTCGATCTGTGCTTCTTCAACCTGCACAAGACCTTCTCGGCCCCCCACGGATGCGGCGGCCCCGGGAGCGGCGTCGTGGGCGTCCGCTCGAGCCTTCGGCGGTTCCTTCCCGTGCCGCTCGTGGAAAAGGACGAAGCGACCGGCCGGTATTATCTCGACTACGACCTGCCGAACTCTGTCGGCAAGATCAAGAACTTCCACGGCAACATCCACGCGATGCTGAAAGCGCTGGCGTGGATCCGCGCGCTCGGGGCGGACGGCCTGCGCGAGGTCGCGCGCGTCGCCGTGCTCAACAACAACTACATGTTCCGCAACGTCCTGAAGATCCGCGGCGCGTCGGCGCCGTACGCTCCGGGCGAGCACCGCATGGAGCAGGTGCGGTACAGCTGGCAGACGATGAAGCGGGAAACCGGCGTCACGACGTCGGACGTCCAGAACCGGATGTTCGACTTCGGCGTGCATTACTGGACGAGCCACGAGCCGTGGGTCGTGCCCGAGCCGTTCACGATCGAGCCGACGGAGTCGTATTCGAAGCAGGAGCTCGACGAGTTTCTCGCGATCACGGCCGAGATAGCGCGCGAAGCGTACGAGACGCCGGAAGTCGTCAGGAGCGCGCCGCACCGCAGCACGGTCCATCACATCGACCACTCGTACTTCGACGACGAGAAGAAGTGGGCGATCACGTGGCGCATGTATCGGAAGAAGTTCGACGATTACTTCGTCGCGAAATGACGCGGATCGGGAACGAATGAAGACGGTTGGCCTGATTGTCAACCCGATCGCCGGAATGGGCGGGAGCGTCGGCCTGAAGGGCACCGACGGAATGTCCGTTTTGCGGCAAGCCATCGAGCGCGGCGCGACGCCGCGCTCGCAATCGCGGACGGCTGTCGCTCTGGCCGGCTTGTCGCCCCTCCGCGACGTCGTGAGAATCGTCACGTTTCCGGGCGACATGGGGGAAAACGCTGCGCGCGCCGCCGGTTTTTCCCCGGAGGTGTTGCTGAAAGATGAAATCGACCCGACGACGACCACGCGCAACGACACGATCCGAGCCGCCGGAGCGATTCTGCGGCGCGGCGTCGATCTGTTGCTCTTCGCCGGCGGCGACGGCACCGCGCGGGACATCTGCGGCGTCGTGGGGACCGATGTCGTGTCGCTCGGCATTCCGGCGGGGGTCAAGATTCATTCCGCGGTATTCGGCTGTTCTCCGCGGGAAAGCGGGGACGTCGCGAGGCAGTTCCTCGAGGATCCGGCGACCGCGACGCGCGCGTCGGAAGTCATGGATATCGACGAGGAGCTGTTCCGGGAGGGCTCGGTGCAGGCGAGGCTTCACGGCTTCCTGTGCGTGCCGTACGTTCGGCAGCGCGTACAGGGGCTGAAAGCGGGCAGCGCGCTCTCCGAGGAGTCGGTGCAGCGTACGATCGCGGGGTACGTCGTGCGCGAGCTGATGGAGCCGGAGACGCTCTACGTGATCGGTCCGGGCACCACGACAATGGCGCTCAAGGATCGTCTCGGTCTGGACGGAACGCTGCTCGGCGTCGACGCGGCGCTCGGCGGAAAAATGACGGGAAAGGATCTGACCGAGGCGCGCCTGCTCGATCTTTGCGACGCTTACAAGCGCCGGAAGCTCGTTATGACGCCGATCGGCGGGCAGGGGTTTCTCTTCGGGCGCGGCAACCAGCAGATCAGCGCGCGCGTGCTGCGGTTTTTCGATCCATCGGACCTGCTCGTGCTGTGTACGCCGGCGAAGCTGTGTGCGCTCGAAGGTTCGCCGATGCTTGTCGATACCGGAGACCCCGGGATCGATGCCAAATACTCCGGTTACATCCGCTGCGTCACGGGAAACGGACAGTACGCGATGTATCGTGTCCGCTGAGCGAAAGTGCATTGCACATCAGAAAAGGAGTGGAGTATCATGAAACCGGAAACGATCCGGAACGCACAGGTGAATGTTCTCGCGAACATCTTCTTCGATGGCGCGGTCCAAAGCCGGACCTATCATGCGGATGACGGCAGGCGCCGGACGCTCGGCGTCATTCTTCCCGGCGAATACGCGTTCGATACCCACGAGGCCGAGGTCGTCGAAATCACGCGCGGGGGAGAAGAAATCCTGCTTCCCGGCGAAACGGCGTGGCGCACGATCGGCGTGGGCGAGTCGTATACGGTGCCCGCGCACTCCTCCTTTCGGGTAAAGTGCGCGACGATTACGGAGTACATCTGTACGTTCCTGTAATCGGCCGGGGGATTCTCGTTTCACCGAGTACATCATCTTTGGGGGAGTGCGGCCATTGGCTCAACAGACGAACAAATCCTCGGCGGAGTACGCGTACGCGACTCTGCGCCGGCGAATCCTGAACAAGGAGTTCCAGCCCGGCGAGCATCTGCCGGAAATAGCGATCGCACAGCAGTTGCACATCAGTCGCACCCCCGTTCGCGAGGCGTTTCGGTGGCTTGCGAACGAGGGGCTCATCGGAATCTTCCCGAACGAGGGCGCGAGCATCGTCAACCCTTCCAGGCAGGAGCGCGCGGATACCATTGAAGTACGCGCCTACCTCGAGGTCCTGTCGTTTCGAAAGGCGATCCACCGCATCACGCCCGTACAGCTCTGCATGCTCGACGAGGAAATAGCGAAAGAAGAGGCGATCTTCGCCACGCGCGACCTCGATCGCTATCTCGATGTCAACACCAGGTTCCACAAGATCATTGCTCGGGCGAGCGGCAACGTCGCGCTCTGCGAACTGGTCGAAAATCTTCTCTCCCGTTCGTTCATTTATATGGTACTGTTCGAGTCTTTTCTCGATTTCGACACGAACCCCAGTCTCGACGAGCATCGCGAGCTCGTGCGCCTGCTCCGCGAGAAGCGCGAGGAAGAGGGGGTCGCGCTGCTGCAACGCCATATTCTCGGCAATGGCGGTTATGGCGGCGATCTGTCGTTGCCGGACGCGACGGAATCCGTTTCCCGCCCCTGATCGTCCCTTGCCCGTCGAAGCGGACCCGAATGCCTGAAACGTTGCGGAACGAGCGTCACGGATAGAGGCTGTCGTGCGCCGCGCGGTAGCGCGCGATGTCGTCGACCGTGACGACGGGGAAGTCGTGCCGCCGCGAGAACTCGAGGATCTCCGGAAGGCGGGCCATCGTGCCGTCGGGGTTCGTGAGTTCGCAGAGCACTCCCGCGGGAGCGAGCCCGGCGAGACGCATGACGTCCACGGTGGCCTCGGTATGCCCGCGGCGTTCGAGGACGCCGCCCGGCCGGGCCCGAAGGGGAAAGACGTGTCCGGGGTGCCGCAGGTCCGACGGCCGCGCGCCGGGCGCGCTCGCCGCGCGGACGGTCCGGACGCGGTCCGCGGCCGAGACGCCCGTCGTGACTCCCTCCGCCGCCTCGATGGAGACGGTGAACGCCGTGGAGTAGCGGCTCGTATTGGTCCGCGTCATCGGGGGGAGTTCCAGCGAGTCGATCTTCTCGGGAGTCAGGCAGAGGCATACGATTCCGCTGCACTCCCGGATCAGCATGGCCATCTGGGGAACCGTGAGGCTTTCGGCCGCGAAGATCAGGTCCCCCTCGTTCTCGCGGTCTCCGTCGTCCGTGACCAGAATGCCGCGGCCTTCCGCGACGGAAGCGACCGCCGCGGCGACACGGGCCTCGGAATCCCCGAAACGCTCCTGCAACTGCGATGTCATGATGCGTCCTCCTCTCTTTCATCCGGACTGTCACCGTCGGCTCCGGCCTCTCACCGGAATCTGCGCGCCCCTCCGCGCCGTGCGGGGAAGGATGGCCCGCGGGCTCCCCGGCCGGGAGGCCGGGATACCGCCAGTGGGGACTTTCACCCCGTTCCGAGATCGAAACGCGCCTATTCAACGCCGTTTTCCGCGTTCTGTCAACGCCCGCGCGTCAGTGATACGCCTTCTAGTGCGCCCCGTAATCGCGTCGCGGCGCCCATCCCGATTCCCCGCCGCGCGGCGGCATCGCGGCGGGGCGGATCGCGTCCTGCCCGAGGATCCTGTTGATCCGGTCGACGGCCTCCATGCAGCGCGCCCTCCGCTCGTCCTCCTCCGGCGCGGTCGACGCGCCGGGCAGGAAGAGCTGTCGCCGCCCCTCATCCGAGAACTCCGACAGGGCGATGCCAGCCTTCACGTACCATTCGCCTGGGACGAAGATCTCGTCGAGGACGGAAAGCGCCGCCTTCACGAGCGTCGGGGTGTAGGACGTCGGCGCCTCGAACGTCTTCCTCCCGACCGGGCACGTGACGGGCGGACG
>CALFXN010000517.1 GCA_937957815.1 uncultured Synergistales bacterium | reverse complement strand
GTCGTACGGGTTCTTGAGAGACCCGAGTTGTTCGAGATCGACGAATCTTCAGCGTCCATGAAGGTTTTTCTTCCTGCAGCCGTCTGCAGAGACGCTTTTTTGCTCATCGAAGCCGCCGTGGACATGTTGCGGGAGTTCGAGTCACAATATCCGAAAAACGTACGCATAGTGGAGGTGCGGTCATGAATCTCCTTGGAAAATTCGATCTGCAGTTTTTCGCCCACAAGAAGGGGCAGGGGAGCAGCACAAACGGCCGTGACAGCGCGGCACAGAGACTCGGCATCAAGATGTATGCGGGGGAAGAGGCGCGGGCGGGGAATATCCTCGTACGGCAGCGCGGAACCAAGATCCATCCGGGAGCGAACGTCGGCCGCGGCAAGGATGATACGCTCTTCGCCCTGAAGGATGGAGTTGTCCGGTATCACGCGAGCGGAGAGAGAAAGTTCGTTTCCGTTCTCATCTCGGAATAGAAGTCGAAAGCGACAGAATGACACTTCTGAAGGGCCTTCGATCTGCAAGGCCCTCTTTTTTATCCCATGAAGTTTATTGATCTTGTTCGCGTCCTCGTCCGTGGAGGACGAGGAGGAAACGGATGCCTGAGCTTCCGGAGGGAGAAATACATCCCAAAGGGAGGTCCTGACGGCGGCGATGGCGGTTGCGGCGGGAGCGTCGTTTTGCGTGCGGTTTCGGGCATTCATACGCTCGCAGACTTCGAGTACGAGAAAAAATTTCAAGCCGGAAGCGCTGAAGCGGGCAAGGGGAAATGTATGCACGGCAGGAACGGTGAAGATCTCGTGATCGATGTCCCATGCGGAACGATAGTTCGGGACGCGGACACAAAAGAGATTTTCGCCGACCTTGTGGAACCGGACGAGCGGTTCGTCGTTGCCCGTGGAGGAAAGGGCGGAAGAGGCAATATCCACTTTTCCTCATCGGTTCGCCGGGCTCCCCGCTTTGCCGAAAAGGGACTCGACGGAGAGGAACGTTACATCCTGCTCGAGCTCAAACTCATAGCCGACGTCGGCCTTATCGGTATGCCGAACGCCGGGAAATCGAGTCTTCTCGCAGCCATATCCAATGCTCACCCCAAAATCGCCGGATACCCGTTCACGACGCTTTCCCCGAATCTCGGCATCTTGGCGGTCGATGACGAGAAGATAGTCATTGCGGACGTGCCGGGTCTCATTGAGGGAGCGCATGAAAACAAGGGCTTGGGGCATTATTTCCTTCGCCATGTCGAAAGGACGCGCGCGCTCGTTCACGTTCTCGACATGAGTCTGGGCGATCCCGATCTCATCCTCGAACACTGGAGAGCTATCCGTGAAGAATGCGGGATGTACAATCCTGATCTTCTGAGCCGTCCGTATGTAGTTGTCGGCAACAAACTCGACTTACCGAAAGCGCGGGAAAATCTGGGCTCTCTCTCCGCTTCTTTTTCGGAAAAGGGGATTCGGTTTCTGGCGATCAGCGCCCTTTCAGGAGAGGGAATACAGGCATTTATCGATGAAATTGTCGCCGTGTGCAGAACGGCGCCGCGTCCGGCTGGCGAGACGAGACTCGCCCCGGTTCAGGATTCGTCGCCAAGAACGATGCGCCGCGACAGATACGACCAGGTTCAGATCGTCCCTCAGCCCGACGGCTCTTTTCTCGTTCTCCAACCGAGCATGGAACGTTCCATACGAAGGTATGACTTCGAGCAGGAAGATGCCCTTCCCCGATTCGCGAAACTCCTGAAACGGTATCGCGTCGAGGAGCTTCTTCTTGAAGCCGGAGCCCAGGCCGGAGATACTATCGTTATCGGGGGAATGGAATTCGATTTCGAACCGGATAAGGTCGAATAGGACATCTCGAAGGAGTTGTTGCTCTGTGTCCGGAAGACGACGTCTGGGTATTATGGGGGGCACATTTGATCCGATACATTTTGGTCATCTCCTCGCGGCAGAGGAGAGTCTTTCAGCCCTCCGGCTGAATGAGGTCGTATTCATACCGACCGGGATCCCCCCCCACAAGAGAGGAGCTCATGTGACTTCTCCGGAGCATCGTTTCACGATGACACTTCTCGCCGTTCTGGAAAATCAGAACTTCTCAGTCTCGCGAGTTGAAATCGACAGAGAAGGTTCCAGCCATACAGTCGACACGCTCCGCGAATTGCGGAAGCATGCGGTGGAGGACGAGGATTACTTTTTCATCACGGGTCTCGACGCAGTCCTCGACTTAGAAAGCTGGAAAGAATACGCGGTCCTTCCCGAGCTGTGCCGTATCGTGGCGGTAAGTCGACCCGGTTATGTCTCTTCGGGAATCGATTGTTTGCCGTCTGCAATCCGTAACGCCATTATCCCGCTTGAGATCCCCCTCCTGTCTATATCGAGCACTGATATACGAAGGCGGGTGGAGCAGGGGAAGAATATCAGATACCTGACGCATGAATCCGTTGTACGCTATATCTCGAAGATGGGATTGTACGGCAGGATTCCGTCGGTTTCACGCGGCAGGGAGCAAGACGGGAAATGAAGTGGAAAACGTTCTTCGCCGCGATTCTTCTTGCACTCTTCGCGGGTGGAGTCGGAGTCATCCTCCGACTCTGGTTCTTCGTCGAACCTGTACCGGAAACGATCAAGCAGAACAGCTCGTATGACGAGGCGTCGGGGATCATCTACATTCTCGCTGTCGGCGTCGATGACGTTGAGGGAGGGCATCGAGCGGATTCCATTGGAATCGCCGCAATCGATATCGACAAGAAGATCGTTCGTTTCATGTCCCTCCCGCGAGACACGCGGGTGGACATTCCCGGGCATGGCTGGCAG
>CALFXN010000516.1 GCA_937957815.1 uncultured Synergistales bacterium | reverse complement strand
GAGATAAGGCCACGTGACTGGAGTTCAGACGTGTGCTCTTCCGATCTTGGGTCGTCATGAACAACTGCGCGTTCGGCACCATCGCCGGGCTCGAGAACCAGCACTACCGGCACCAGTTCGGGACGCTCTTCGAGCGCGACGGGCAGCCCTACAGCCCCGACTTCGCGGCGATCGCAGAGGCATACGGCATCCGGGGATACCGGATCGAGCGGCCCGAGGACTTCAAGCCCGTCCTGAAGGAGGCGCTCGAGCTCGAAAAGCCGTGCGTCATCGACGTCCGTATGGAGAACGCCCCGGTCGTCACGGAAGGATGCTGGAACATCAACGATATCTTCCGGAGGCGCGGAGAGGACAAACCGTGGAGGATCTGGTCCTGGGGCGAGGAAACCCCGTGGAGGATGGAGAAGTAAGAGTCCCGATCGAAACACGCAGCCATATATAAGGAGATGTTTTTCGAATGGCAAAGAGGGAAATAACGGAAGACCAGAAGAAGGCGCTGGAGGAGATCTTTTCGCGAGCCCGCGTCGCAGAGAAAATCATCGAAAACTACGACCAGGAGCGCGTGGACCGGATGTGCCGCTGCGTCGCGTGGGCGGCGGGCAATCCGAGGGACTTCGACCGCCTCTGCAAGATGGGTGTCGAGGAAAGCGGTTCGGGAGACTGGAGCGGACGATTCGGCAAGCGGCACAAGATTCTCGGTGTCCTGCGGGACGCGCTGCGGCAGAAGAGCGTCGGGCCGATCGAGGTGCTTCCGGAGAAGGGCATCGTCCGGTACGGGAAACCCGCGGGCGTCATCACGTCCCTGATCCCGATGACGAACCCCGAACTGACTCCGATCGTCACGGCCATCTACGCCCTGAAGGCGCGCGATGTCGTGGTCTTCTCGCCGCACCCCCGGACGCGGAAGACCACGTACGAGGTCGTCGAGATGATGCGACGCGGACTCAGGTCCATCGGAGAACCCGAGGATTTCCTGCTCTGCATTTCCGACGTCAACATGGCCGTCGTCGAGGAATCCATGAAGATGTGCGACCTCATCATGGCGACGGGCGGGCCCGCGATGACGAAGGCCGCCCACAGTTCGGGGAAGCCCGCCTACTGTTCCGGCGCGGGGAACGCCACGATGATTTTCGACGAGACCACGAATGTCGAGGAGGCCGCGAGGAACACGCGAATCAGCAAGACGTCGGACTTCGGATCGGGATGCTCCGCCGACGGGAACCTGATTATCTATGGCGGCATCTATGACACAATGGTCGAGCAACTCCAAAAGGAAGGCGGCCAGCTCGCGACCGACGAACAGCGCGAGATGCTCAGGAAAGCCATGTGGGACGAGGAA
>CALFXN010000515.1 GCA_937957815.1 uncultured Synergistales bacterium | reverse complement strand
GCTTCCATCTCCCTGAGGACCATCGCCGCGCCCAGAAGCATCGCCGTGTGCGCGTCATGACCACAGGCATGCATGACGCCGTCGTTTCGCGATTTGTAGGGAACGTCGTTCTCCTCCTGCAGCGGCAATGCGTCCATGTCTCCTCGAAGCGCGACGCAAGGGCCGCACTTTCCCCGCTTCAGGTCGGCCACGACGCCGGATTCGGTTCCGCCGAAGCCCTTTTTGACGATCGTATACCCGAGGCGTTCGAGAACTTCGACGACTTTCTTCGTCGTCTCGACTTCTTTCCATGACAGCTCCGGATTCATGTGGAAGTGACGGCGAAGCTCGACGATTTCCTTCTCGTGCGCCCGTGCGCGTTCCATGATGCGTGACAGCATGATACGACCCCTTTCTTTCGGATGATATTTTCCGTCCGATGGAAAACATCGGTATGAGAAAATTCCCGACGGAATTCACGATGTATTGTTTCTTGACAATCGTGGAATATCATACTACATTCTGCCGAACCGCTTCTGTCGCATCATTGCGATAAAGGAAGGAAGCGGGGAGGGGGCGAACGTCGCGGGGAGCACATGAGACGAAAAGCGTGTTCCTTTTCCGGTGATCCTGTTCACAAGAGAGAAACGGAGGGTTGTCCATGAAGTGGTTCCCCGAAATGTCATTCTTCGTCATCGGCCTGATCTTCGCCATCGGTGACTACGTGGCGTACAAGACAAAAGCCATCGCGTCGATGCTTTTCGTCTCCGGACTCATATTCCTTTTCGGCTTCTGGTACGGCCTGCCGAAGACGATTTTCGAAGATGCCGGGCTCGTCAAGATCGGCATCTACGTCATTCCCATGCTTCTCGTCTACATGGGAACGATGATGAAGCTGCGCGACCTCAGGAACGAATGGAAGACCGTCACGATCGCGCTCGCGGCGATCGTCGCCGTCGGCGTGGCGCTTCTCGTCCTCGGCGGTCCGATCATCGGGAAGCAGTACGGCATCGTCGCGGCGGGCCCGATCTCGGGCGGCGTCGTGGCGACGATCATCATGAGCGAAGCGGCGACCGCGAAGGGCATGACGGAACTCGCCGTCTTCGCGACGATGCTTCTCGTCCTCCAGAACTTCGTCGGCCTCCCGATCGCGTCCTGGTGCCTCTCCCGCGAGAGCAAACGGCAGCTCGCGGTCTTCCGGAGCGGAGAGGCGCGCAAGGCCGGAGCGGCCGCGAAGAGCGACCCGGAGCAGCCGACCTGGCGGTTTTTCCCGCCGTTGCCCAAATCCCTCCAGACGCCGTACATCCTGATCGCCAAAACCCTGTTCGTGGGCGTCCTCGCGCTTCTCGCGGCCCCGCTCCTGAACAACGTCATCCACAAGTACATCCTCTGCCTGATCTTCGGCATCGTCGCCTACGAGATCGGCTTCCTCGAACACAAGGTCCTCGACAAGGCGAACGCGACGGGATTCGTCCTCTTCCCGCTCATGGTCGTCATCTTCATGAGCCTCCCGAAGGCGACGCCGGACATGGTCATGAAGCTCATCTACCCGATCACGATGGCGTTCGTCATCTCCGTCATCGGTATCGCCGCGTTCACGTTCCTCGCCGGGAAAATTCTCAAAGTATCATGGGAGATGGCGCTCGCGATCGGGACCACGTGCCTCTTCGGCTTCCCGGGGACGTTCATCGTCTCGTCCGAAGTCTCTCACGCCGTCGGAAAGACCCCCGAAGAGCAGGAGTTCGTCCTGGGCAAGATCCTGCCTCCGATGCTCGTCGGCGGGTTCACGACCGTCACGATCGCATCGGTCTTCCTCGCCGGGTTCCTCGTGAAGATGCTGTAACCGCGTCGCTCCCTTCCTTTCCGAACGGAAACGGGGGCCGCTCCGGCGCGAATGGCCGGGCGGCCCTTTTCGACGATCGGAACGCGGGACGTTCCGGCGGAGCGGCGGGGAAATACGGGAAAATACGTCGCATCGGAGGATCCTTTGCGTTATCATACCCGGGAGTCGAAAGATCCGAAATGAAGCGCTCGCGTTCCGGAGGGATATGAAATGAATCTCGTTCGACGGTTGAATGTAGTTCTCTGGGTCCTGCTTCTGGCCGGAGGGGCCGGTTTCCTCGCCTACCGGATCGCGACGCAGCCCGCGGGCGCGCAGGGCCGGAACGCCCGGCCGGCGCGAGCCGCCGTCACGGTCGTTCCCGTGGAGGTCCGGACGATCGAAATCCGGAAGAGCTACTATGGAACCGTCCGCTCCGCCCGCGTCCAGAAGGTGACCTCCGAATCGCGAGAACTCATCGAAGAACTCTCCCTCGAGGTCGGCGACCTCGTATCGGCGGACGCGCCGATCGTGACGCTCTCGGCTGCGGGCCGTTCCTCGCAGGTCGAGGCACGCCTCGCAGCGCTCGAGGACGCCAGGCGGAAACTCGAACGTCTCCGGAACCTCCTCGCCGCCGGAGGGACATCGAGATCGGAAGTCGATAAGGCGTTCGTCACGGTCCGCGAAGAGGAGGCGAAACTCCGGGACGCCCGGACGACCCTCTCGCGAACGAAGATCCGCGCCGCGTTCGACGGCGTCGTGGTCAGGAAAAACAGCGAACGCGGCGAATATGCCGAACCGGGAAAAGAGATCCTCGCGATCGCGGACATGAACGACCTCGAGGTCGAATGCCTCGTCCCGCCGACCGATCGCGGCAGGATCCGGCCGGGACAGGACGTGACGGTGCTCTCCTCGTGGGGAACGTCGCACGAGGCGAAGGTCCGGCGCATGGA
Organism: uncultured Synergistales bacterium; assembly: GCA_937957815.1. GTDB lineage: Bacteria > Synergistota > Synergistia > Synergistales > Aminobacteriaceae > CALFXN01. The sequence goes on along the minus strand of CALFXN010000515.1, from coordinate 459 downwards.
TCCCGAAGCCGATACGACGACCGGATTCTTCAAGGCGATCGTCGCCCTTCCGCCCGGCTCCGATTTCAAACCCGGCGACTACCTGCGCGTCCAGTCGGTCGCGCAGCGGCGCGAAAACGTCCTGTCGCTGCCCTACGAGTCCGTCCTCAGGGACGGAACCTCGACGTTCGTCTTCCTCGTCTCGGGCGACACGGCCGTCAGGCGGACAATCACGCCCGGCGAGACGGTCGGAGGAACCGTCGAGATCGCAGGGGGGCTCGCGTCGGGCGACCGTGTCGTCAAGACCGGAGCTGCATCCCTGACTGACGGCGCGAAGATCCGCCTCGCCGACGCGGCCCCGACGGATCGCGCGCCGCAGAGCGCCGATGCGGGCGGTTCCGCCGCCACGGGCGGCGAAACGCGAAAGGAGAGCGCGAAGTAAGTGGGACTGATCGACCTTTCGATCCGCCGCCCCGTCTT
>CALFXN010000514.1 GCA_937957815.1 uncultured Synergistales bacterium | reverse complement strand
CTCTTGGCGCCGTGACGGTTCCGGAAGGCGCCATCTTTCTCGGGGAACTCGCGCTCGACGGTCGCCTCCGACGCGTCAGGGGCGCCGTTCCGGCGGCGATCCTAGCCCGGAAACTCGGCGTTTCCCTGTATGTACCGGAGGAAAACGCCCGCGAGGTCGCCCTTGTCCGCGACGCTCGTGCGTATGCCGTTCCCGACCTCGCGACCCTGCTCGCCGCCCTCGGGGGCCGAATGGAACTCGCGCCCGTCGAGGCGGCTGCCCCGGGAGAAGAAGACGTCCGGCCGGACCCGGATTTCTCGGATATCCGGGGACAGGCTTCGGCGAAGCGGGCGCTCGAGATCGCGGCGGCCGGACATCACAACGTTCTTCTCGTGGGGTCTCCCGGGAGCGGAAAGACGATGCTCGCGCGGGCGCTTCGCGGCATCCTCCCGCCGCTCTCCGAAGCGGAGCTTCTCGAAACGCTTCTCGTCCAGAGCAGCGCCGGCGCCCCCTATGCGGGAGGGCGCGAACGCCCCTTCCGGCCGGTCCACCACACGGCGAGCACCGTTTCCGTCTGCGGAGGAGGGCACTCGCTCTCTCCGGGCGAGGTGACGCTCGCGCACCGCGGGGTTCTCTTTCTCGACGAATTCACCGAATTCCGCAGAGACCTGCTCGAGGCGCTTCGGCAACCCCTCGAGGACGGCAGAATCACCGTAAGCCGCGCCTCGGGAACCGTCGAATTCCCGTCCCGGGTCCTCCTCGTCGCCGCGTGCAATCCCTGCCCGTGCGGGTGGCAGGGCGACCCCGTCGAACGATGTTCCTGCGTCGCGTCCGACATCGAGCGCTACAGGAGGAAGCTTTCCGGTCCGATCATCGATCGGATCGACATGTACGTCTCCGTTCCGAGACTGCTTCCCGAGGAACTCATCTCCGCGGCGGACGTTCGTGCCGAGGAGAGCGTCTCGATCCGCCTCCGCGTCCGGCGCGCGCGGGAGGTCCAGAGGAGGCGCTGGGAACCGTCGGGGTTCCACTGCAACGCGGAGATCCCTGAGCGGCTGCTTCGAAAGACCATCGGACTCGCCGATGACGCGAGGGCGTTTCTTTTGGGAATCGCCGGGAGCCTGAAGCTTTCGGGACGGGGGATCTCCCGCGTGCTCAAGGTGGCGCGGACGGTTGCCGACCTCGCCGGGACCGGCGAGGTCGCCCGGGCGCACATCGCGGAAGCGCTCGCGTACCGAAAAGGCGGTGGCTCCCTGTGACAGTCGTGCGCGACGCCCTGATCCTTCTGAACGGACCGGCGACTCTGGACATCCGCGTATGGGAACGCGCCCGCTCCGGCGGCGTATCGCCGGAGGACATCCTTGGCGGCGACCGTCGGGCGTATGGGGCGCTCGGAATCTCCGGAACCTCTGCCGGGACTCTTTCGGAACTTGCGGCTTCCGGATTTCCGGAACGCGAACGCGATCACGCGCGGCGGAAAAACGTGCGGATCGTCACCTGCGAAGACATGGACTATCCGGACGCGTTGCGGGGCATCCCCGACGCTCCTCTGGCGCTCTATGTCGCGGGGAGCCTGCCGTCCGGCGTGTCGGGTGTCGCGGTCGTCGGCACCCGGAAGTGCTCGTCCTACGGACGTGCGGTCGCCCTCGCGCTCGGAAGTGCGGTTGCCGAA
>CALFXN010000513.1 GCA_937957815.1 uncultured Synergistales bacterium | reverse complement strand
TCACGCGCGGGGTCTTCGCGGAGACGATGCGCGCGATCGTCGGGAGAATGCTCGCCGGGAGGCCGCTCGCTGAGAAGACGCTCGCCGGAGCGTAGCTCCGCGTCGTGCTTACGCCCGCCGGAAGATCTCCTTCGGGATCATTCCGTGGATGCCCTTGTTCCCGTCGACGACCTGCGTCACGCGGAAGTCGACCGCGAGGCTGCACAGGGCGTAGGCCTCCGTGCGCGTCAGCCCCTTCGCGGACATGAGGAAGGCGATCGCGTCGCCGATGGCGATCTTCATGGCCTCGTCGAGGTCGGCGTGGAAGCCCATCACGATCCAGTGCGTCGGCGTCTCGGCCATCGGGCGCTCGAGCGTCATGTCCCTCCGGACGACGAATTCGAGTTCGACCTCCTCGAAGTACGTCTCGCACGCGAGGCAGGAGACCTCGCCGTCGCCCTGGAGCCCGTGGGCGTCGGCGGCCATGAAGAGCGCGCCCTCGACGTTCACGGGGACGAAGAGCGAGCTTCCCTCGACGAGTTCCTTGTTGTCCATGTTCCCGGCGAAGTAGTCGGGGATCGCGGGCTGACGGACTTCGCCCGGCTTCGGGGCGACCGCCATCGCGCCGAGGAAGGGGCGGAGCGTCAGCGTGATTCCGGGCGCGAAGTCGACGGTCTTTTTGTCCGGCGAGTAGCGGAGCGTCCGGAAGAAGCCCGGTCCCATTCCCTCGGGGAGGCCGCCGAGGCCGATGGAGTCCGGGTAGACGTAGGTGACGCCGAAATCGCCCGGGACGATCCGCCTGATCCGGACTTCGAGGACGTCGCCGGGACGCGCGCCCCGGACGAAGAACGGCCCCGTGAAGGCGTAGGTTCCGCCGCCCTTCGACTTGATCGCGCCGCGGATCGCGAGGACGTCGTCGATCGTCATGTCCGCGTCGAGTTTGCCCTCGAAGAGCATCCGCGTGTTGAAGACGACCGTGTCGCCGTCGTCGATTTCGAGCGCGGGCGGAATGTCGCTCCGGATCATGCCGTTGTAGGCCTGTTCCCTGCCGATCCGAAAGATGTGCGTCGCCGCCTCCGACCGTCGTACCGACAGCAGGACGGCGAGAAGCGCAGCGAGCGTAGCGAGCGCGGCCGCGATGAATCCTGTCATTGTGTGGTCCCCCTCCCGTATTTTGTGTGCGTCCCGCCGTCATCCGATGGTCGCGAGGAAATACCCCGTGAGGATCGAGACGGCCCAGAGCGCCGCTCCGAAGAGCATTCCGCTGACGCCCGCCTTTTTGACGACCGAGCTGTGCAGGCCGAGCCCGACCATGCAGAGGGCCGCGGCCATGAAGACCTTCCCGGACGACGCGAGGAAAGATCGGAAGAGCACACGTCTGAACTCCAGTCACGTGGCCTTATCTCG
>CALFXN010000512.1 GCA_937957815.1 uncultured Synergistales bacterium | reverse complement strand
TCTCGGGCGTTACGGCGCGGTCGAGTTCCGCGACGGTCATCTTTTTCACGAACGTGTGTCTGATGCCGAATTCGGTGAAGCCCTTGGTCAGCAGCGCGTGCGTCCCGCCGTAGACCGTGTGGCACGAGATGATGTGATCGCCGTGACGGACGCAGTTCAGGATCGCGAGCGAGACGGCGGCCATTCCCGACGCGACGGCGAGCGCCGCGGGCGCGCCTTCGAGCGTCGCCACCTTTTTCTGAAGGTCGTTCTGGGTCGGGTTGCGCGAACGCCCGTAGGTGAAGATCCCGGCCTTGTCGCCCGCGAGATAGCGTTCCATCTTCTCGGGCGTGAAGAGATAGGTGCTCGTCATGAAGACGGGGGCCACGAGCGCCCCGGTCTCCGGATCGGGGGCCTGTCCCGCGTGGACGGCCTGTGTCGCGAACGATGCGTTTTCGGGAAGCATGATTCGACTCCTCCTCAGAATCTATCGTTTTCCGCTCAGGCGGATGATGACTTTGGCGTGTTTCGCCGCGTTCCGTTCCAGTTCCTCGAAACCCTTGCCGACGAGGTCGTCGAGCCCGATCTCGGCCGTGATGAGCGATTCGAGGTCCGCGTAGCGCCCTTCGGCCATCTGACTCAGGACCTCGCCGATCTCCTCGTTGTAGGCCTGCGACGTGTAGAGCGTGCGTTCTCCCTCCTGGAAGAAGTTCATCGGGAAGTGCGGCTCCTGGGCGAACACGCCCATGACCATGAGCTTCCCCGTGGGAACGAGGGCGTCGATCGCGGAGCGGAGCGTGCCTTCGAGCCCAACGCACTCGAACGCGACGTCGGCGCGCTGTCCGGCGAGACGCTTCGCGCCCTCGTCGGTCGAGACATCGATATAGCGTCCGCCCTGCCTCTCGACATAGGAACGTTTTTCCGCCCCCCAGCCCGCGACCGTGACGTCGCGCGCGCCTCCGACCCTGCACGCGAGGAAGGCGCTGAGTCCGATGATTCCCGATCCGTTGATCAGGACGCGTTCGCCCGCGACGCCGCCGAGAAGGTTCACGGCGTGCTGTCCGCACGCGAGCGGCTCGGCGAGGACGGTCGTCCGGAGGTCGAGCCCCTCCGGAACCTCGTAGAGCTGATAGGCCGGGACGACGACATAGTCGGCGAACGCGCCGTCGGTGCTGACGCCCGTGAAGCCGAGCTTTTCGCAGACGTTCGGCCGCTTCTTCCCGACGCACGCCGGGCACTCCCGGCAGCAGAGCGTCCCGGAGGCGGTCACCCTCGTTCCCGGCTCCCAGCCCCGGACATCCGGGGCCGCCTCGACAACCTCGCCCGTATATTCGTGTCCCATGACGAGCGGCGCGGTCCTTCCGGTCAGCCGGTGCGGCTTCGTCGTCGGAATGAAGTTCGGTCCCGTATATTCGTGCCGGTCCGTTCCGCAGATCCCGGCCCACGCGACGCGGATCTTCACGGTCCCAGGCGTCGTTTCCGGTTCGGGAACCTCCCGGATCCTGATGTCTTTGTGTCCGTGCCAGTACGCTGCCTTCATCGACGTCGCCTCATTTCAGAATGTCGAAGAGCCTTCGGAGCGTCGCCGATTTCGACGGCGCGTCCCCGACGGTCATCCGGTCGGCGACCCTGCCGGCCAGTTCGAAGAACTCCACGGACGCGCGGCAGGCCTCCTGCGGGTCGTCCCGGTAGGGGTAGATGTCCACGGAGACCCAGCCGTCGTACCTCACCTTCCGGAGCCAGTGGACGAACTCGAACCACTGGGGCCAGTGGACGCTTCCGGCGGGCATGTCGTCGTCGGCGACGCCGTAGTTGTCGTTGATGTGGACGTGGAAGAGCCGCCGTTGCGAGGCGAGCAGCGCGACGGAGGCGGCCGGGTTCTCTCCCGCGTTGAACGAATGCCCGATGTCGAGCGTGACGCCCACGTTCTCGCACCCCGTCATCAGGCAGAGCGCGAGCGCCGTCCCCGCGTTGCTCACGTAGCTCTTCATGCGCGGCTCGCTCGTCTTGTACTCGAGCGCGAGCCGGACATCCGGGCGGTACGCCGCGCACTCGCGCAGACCCCGGACGAGATTCTCCCACGCGGCCGCGTAGTCCGCCTCGAAGACGCAGTCGAACCCGTCCTGCCCGAGCCACAGATTGACGACGCCCGCGCCGGAAAGCGCCGCGACGTCCATCGTCGCCTTGATGCCGGCGACGGCCCGGTCGCGCGCCGATCCGTCGGAAGAACTCAGGGATCCGTTCCGCCAGCTCGCGTCGCACACGGTTTCCGCGATGATCGACGCGATCGCGAGCCCGTTGCGGTCCAGAAGGTCCTTCACGTCGCCCCACGTTTCCGCGCTGATGTCGTGCGGGGCGCTCAGTTCCACTCCGCGGACGCCTTCGAGCGCCGCGGCTTTCCGGAGACGCTCTTCGAAGGGGAGCGCCTCCCTGTACCCGTCCGAGACGTACCGCTCGGCGCATTTTCCGTAGGCCCAGATTCCGACGGCCATTTTTTCCATATCCCCGCCACCGCCTTTCTCACCCATTGACGTTTCTAGCCCAGATACCCCTGGATCAGGGTCTGATTGTCCAGAAGTTCCTCCCGCGCGCCGGTCTTCACGATCTCGCCGACCGAGAGAATATACGCGCGCCCGCAGATCGACAGCGCCTTGAACGCGTTCTGCTCGACGAGAAGGATCGCCGTTCCGAAGGAGCTGATCTCCCGGATGATGTCGAAGATCTGTTTGACGATGATCGGCGCGAGGCCGAGCGACGGCTCGTCGAGCATCAGCAGATCGGGACGCCCCATGAGTCCGCGGCTGATCGCGAGCATCTGCTGCTCGCCGCCGCTGAGGAGCCCGCCATACTGCCCGAGCCGCTCCCGCAAACGCGGGAAGAGCGTGAGAACCCGTTCGAGGTCTTCGGCGACGCCCCTCTTGTCCGTCCGCGAGAACGCGCCGAGCTGGAGGTTTTCGAGCACCGTGAGGTTCGCGAGAATCCGTCGCCCCTCCGGAACGTGACATAATCCGCATCCGGCGAGCCGATACGTCGACGAAGGACGCTTCGCGCCCTTGAAGAGGATCTCTCCCGTGCATGGGACCATGCCCGAAATCGCCTTGAGAAGCGTCGTCTTTCCGGCGCCGTTCGCGCCGAGGACCGCGACGATCTCGCCGGGCTTCACGTGCAGCGTGGCGCCGCGCAAGGCCCTGATGCCTCCGTAGGAGACGTGGACATCCGTTACCGACAGCACGGTCCCGCGTCACTCCTTTCCGAGATACGCCTCGACGACGGCCGGATTCTTCTTGATCTCCGCGATGTCCGAAGACTGGGCGAGGATCCTGCCGAAGTTGAGGACCGTGATGTCGTGGCAGAGGCTCGTCACGACGTCCATGTGGTGCTCGATCATGAGGATCGTGAGCGAAAACTTTTTCTGAATCTCGCGGATGAAGCTCACGAGACCGAGCGATTCCTCCTCGTTCATTCCCGCGGCTGGTTCGTCGAGCAGCAGCAGCCGAGGTCGGAGCGCGAGGGCGCGGGCGATCTCGAGGCGGCGCTGCAAGCCGTAGGGCAGGCTTCCGGCCTGCTCCCTCTCCCTGTGTTCGAGGCCGACCGTCGCGAGAAGCCCGCGCGCGTGGTCGCACTGCGCCCGGACGACGCGCCGGTACCGTCCGAGGTGCGTGAGCGCCTCGACGAAAGAGTACCCGGCGTCCCGGTGCCCGGCGATGACGACGTTTTCGAGGACACTCAGCATCGGGAAGAGACGGATGTTCTGGAATGTGCGGCCGACCCCCATGTTCGCGATCTCGAAGGGTTTCCTGCCGATGAGTTCGCGCCCCTCGAAGAGCACCGATCCGCTCCGGGGCCGGTAGATTCCCGTGATGACGTTGAAGACCGTCGTCTTCCCCGCGCCGTTGGGGCCGATGAGCCCGTGGATCGACTCCTGTTCGACGTTCAGATGGAAGTCGTCGATGGCCCGGACGCCCCCGAACGACTGGTTCAAGTTCGAAATCGAAAGCGCGGCGCTCATTTGCGCGTCTCCGGAGCCGCCTGGGGACAGAGCCTGCGCGGAAAGTACGATGAGATCTCGCGATACCCCATGAGCCCGTTCGGCCGGAGCATAATGATGAAGACGACCGCGATTCCGTAGAGCAGCATCCGGTACTCCGCAAGGCTTCGGAAAATTTCGGGCAGAAGGGTCAGGATCGCGCTCGCGACGAGCGATCCGGAGAGACTCCCCAAGCCGCCGATGACGACCGTGATGACCCATTCCGCCGATTTGTCCAGATTGAACATGGTCGGGTTGATGAACCGGAGGAAGTGCGCGAAGAGCACGCCCGCGCAGCCCGCGTAGAGCGCGCTCATCACGAACGACAGGAGCTTGTACTTCGCGGTGTCGACGCCGACGGCCTCGGCCGCGACCTCCTGTTCGCGGATGGCCATGAGATGCCACCCGTACTTCGACCGGATGAAATTCCGCGCGACGATCGTCGCGACGATCAGAATCGCGATCGCGAGGTACACGTTCGTGTAGTGCGGGATATTCGAATACCCCCTCGGACCTCCCGTGTATTTGTACGCGTAGTCGAGCGCGACGCGGATGCATTCGCCGAAGCCGAGCGTCGTGATAAGGAAATAGTCCCCCTTGAGCCGGAGCGTCAGCCTGCCGATGCAGTAGGCCGCGATACCGGCCAGAAACATCGCGGCGGGCATGCTGCACGCGAGCGGCCAGCCGTACTGCTTCGTCAGGATCGCCGACGCGTAGGCGCCGATCGCCATGAACCCGGCGTTTCCGAACGAGAAGAGCCGCGTGAACCCGGTCAGGATCGACACGCCGAGCACCGCGACGGCGTTGACGCAGACCAGGATGATGACGCCTTGTGTGTAGTCCGACATGCGTGACCTCCTCCGCGAATCAGGATTTCTGCTCGACGCTCTTGCCGAGAAGCCCTTCCGGACGAATGAGAAGAATGGCGATCAGCAGTCCGAACGTGAAGAGGTCCCTGAGTCCGGAGCTGACGTACGCGGAGACGAGCGTCTCCAGAATCCCTATCATGAAGGCGCCCAGGATGGCCCCCCGGATGCTCCCGAGTCCGCCGAAGACCGACGCGATGAAGGCCTTGAGCGCCACATTTCCCAGTGAGGGGTAGACCGTGTACTTCATTCCGAGCAGCACGCCGGCGCATCCGGCCAGGCCGCCCGCGAGAAGGAAGACGATCAGGATGTACCGGTTGACGTTGACGCCGAGGAGTTCGGCCGTTACGGAGTCCGACGCGCATCCGCGGATCCCGAGCCCGAACTTCGTGTGATAGATCAGGACGTCCAGAAGAACGATGGCCGCAAGCGACACGACGATGGAGAAGATATCGAGGACGCCGACGTTGATCCCACAGAACTCGAACGACTCGAACGGCAGTATCTGCGGGAAGTACTTGAACTTCGGCCCGACGAGAACGACGATGAGGTTCTTGTACGTCGTCGACAGGCCCATCGCCGCGATCATCAGGAACATGGTCGGCGAGTTGTTGTTGCGGATATGGCGGTAGAAGAACTTCTCGTTGACGAGGCTGATGAGCGCGGCTCCGGCCAGGGCGAGCGCCAGGGAGGCGACGAAGGGCAATTTCGCCGCGATGACCGACATGACGGCGATATACGCCCCGAGCATGGCGACCTCTCCGTGCGCCCAGTTCGAGAATCCGAGCAGGCTGTAGATGAGCGCGTATCCCGTCGAGAGCAACGCGTAGATGCCGCCGACGGACAGTCCGTTGATCAGTTGCTGAGCCAGCATGAGACCTCTCCTGAATGGTAGTGGAATACACGCGTCCCGGAATATCGCTCCGGCGCGAATGTGGTCGGCGTGTCCGCAAAAATCGGGACGGACACCCGAAATCACGGGACGAAGGAAGGGGAGGAGCCACGCTCCTCCCCCACGGGGCGCGTCCTAGTTTTTGGGCATGAAATCTCCGACGTAGACGATCTTGCCGCCCTTGATCGTCATGACGCTGCAGGGCTTGACCGGGTTGTGCGTCTTCTTCTCGATGTTCATCGTTCCCATGAGCCCCTCGAAGCCGGTCGTGTTTTCGAGCGCGCCCTTGAGCGCGACGGAATCCGCCTTGCCGGCCCGCTTCAGCGCGTCGACGATCCACATGACCGCGTCGTGCCCGAACAGCGCCTCGGTCTCGGGCTTGATGTTGTACGTTTTCACGTATTCGTCGTAGTAGGGCTTCGTGACCTCGCGTCCGAACGAGGGTTGCGACGTGTAGTATCCGCCCTCGAGCGCGGCGCCCGCCATCGTGATCATGTCCTGGTTGTCCCATCCGTCGCCGCCCATGAAGGCCGCCTTGATGCCCAGCTCGCGCGCCTGTTTCGCGATCAGCGCGACGTCCTTGTCGATCCACGGCACGAGAATGACGTCCGGGTTCACGGTCTTGAACTTGCTGAGCTGCGCGCGGTAGTCGTTGTCGCCCGCGCGTCCCTGCTCGGAGGCCACGATTTTTCCGCCGAGCTTCCTGAATTCCTCCTCGAAGTACGAGGACAGGCCGTACGAATAGTCGGAGCCGATGTCCGTCAGGATCGCGGCGGTCTTCGCACCGAGCTTTTCGATCGCGAACGCGGCGAGGACGCGGCCCTGGAACGGATCGATGAATCCGATGCGGAAGCTGTACTCCAGGAGCTTGCCGGTCTCGTCGACGGTGACCTTCGGATCGGACGCGGCGGTCGCGAGGAGCGGGATCTTCTTGGCCGTCGCGACGGGCGCCATCGGAATGTTGCAGCTCGAGAAGTTCGTGCCGACGACCGCGATGACGCCCATGTCGATGAGCTTGCTCAGCGCGTTCAGGGAGTCTTCGGGCTTGCCCTTTCCGTCCATTCCGATGACCTCGATCGCGCTTCCGAGAACGCCGCCCGCGTCGTTGACCTTCTTCGCGGTCAGCTTCATGCCGTTGAGCCCCGCCTGTCCCCAGACGGCCGTATCGCCCGTCAGGGCGCCGATGTATCCGATTTTGATGACCTTTTCAGCAGCCATACCGGGAGCGGCAAACGCGACGAACACAGAGAGCGCAAGTCCGAGCAGCAAAAGCTTTCTCATCATGAGATCCTCCTCTTCGAGTCGTGTGATACATTCCCGTCGTTACCGAAACGAACCATCACCGCCGCACTGCAGATATCGGTCGCCACCCCTCCTTGTCTTCGGGTTGTGAAAAAAACGGCGCCGGCCTCTCACAAAAGGGCCTCCGCCGTGTCCCTGTCCGTCAGCAATATGTTCAGAACGCCGCTCCGGAGCGCTCCCCTGATGGCGGCGAGCTTCTCCGGGCCGCCCGCGATGCCGATCACCGTGGGGATTTCCTTCAGGTCGGAGAGCGAGGTCGTCGTCATCGTGACTTCCTGGAACGCGGGACAGCACGCCTCTCCGTCGGCGTTATAGAAATTCATGCACATGTTTCCGACCGCTCCGGAATCCGTCAGCTTTCCCCACCACGAGGGACTGATATACCCCTGCTGATAGAGCGTCGACGTCGCGCTGAGCTCTCCGATTCCCGCGAGAACGATCGTGCAGCGCTTCGCCGCCTCGACGACCTCGGCGATTTTCGGATCCTCGAGGAGTCCGGCTTTCACCTGCGGACTGCTGACGATCGACGGGCAGAAGAGCGCGAGCGGTCGCGTCTCGAAGTATTCGCCGAGACGACGGAGAAGATCCATGACCTGCATGTCCTCGCCGCCCATGTTCAGGCATCCGACAAGCTGAACCACCTGCGGCCCCTTGAGATGCGACTCGTGGAAGTTCGAGACGAGCGAGAGAAGCGTCTTTCCCCACGAGATGCCAAGGATGTCCTTCGGCGACATGAGACGCTTGAGGAGTTGCGCCCCGGCGAGGCCGAGCGTCTGCGCGATCGGACGATCCGCTGGCGTCTCGACGATGCATGCCTCTTTCAGGCCATACTTCTTCTCGACGCGGGATTCGAGCGCCGGACACCACGAGAGCGATCCGTTCACGTAGATCTCGACGATGCCCCTGCTGCGCGCTTCCGCCAGCAGGCGGCAAACCCTCGATTTCGAGAGACTCAGGACATTTGAGATTTCCGCCTGGGATGTGTCTTCGATGTAGTAGAGGTGGGCTACCTTCGTCAGGAGCCGTTCGTATTCAGGAACCATGGGGCCTCCGATCTCTCGACGGCGCGAGCGCTTGTTTTCGGCAACTCCGCGTCCGCAATGCTTTTGAAATTTATTTCAACAATGAAATATTTTCTTTATGTAACAGTACCATACCGAAAATAGTTTGTCAAAACATTCCGTTGACTTCGTCGCGATTGCGTCGTTCCGGGACTGTCGCACTCGTGTCGCGGGTGCTATGCTTCAGTGGCAAAGACGCCCTTGCCAGGCGTCGGCAACCGGAAAGGGAGGTTTGCGAATGAGAGAATGCAGGCTTCGCTGCCGAGCTTGCGGCGCGCATGTCGGCGCAGGGGCTGTGTTCCGATG
>CALFXN010000511.1 GCA_937957815.1 uncultured Synergistales bacterium | reverse complement strand
GACCTGCGCGACGGAATGACGATCTCGTTCCACCATCATCTCCGCGACGGGGACCTCGTCGTTTCGATGATCCTCGACGCGCTGGCGCGCCGCGGCCTCAGGGGACTGATCCTCGCGCCGACGGCGCTCTTCCCGGCGCACGAGTCCATCCTGGCGCACGTCCGCTCGGGCGTCGTCGCGGGCATTCAGGGCAGCGTGAACGGTCCCGTCGGGCGGGCCGCGTCGGACGGACTCTTCGACGGCCCCGTCGTGCTTCGGTCGCACGGGGGCAGGGCGCGCGCCGCCGCTTCAGGAGAACTTCCGGTCGACGTCGCGTTCATCGCCGCGCCAACCGCCGACCCCGAGGGCAATCTGAGCGGCCTGTCGGGGCCGTCCGCGTGCGGCTCGCTCGGCTACGCGCACACGGACGCGCGCTACGCGCGTCAGGTCGTCGCGCTGACGGACACTCTCGTCCCGTACCCACTGTCGCGCGCGTCCATCGATCAGACCTGCGTGGACTGGGTCGTTCCGGTCGAACGGATCGGGATTCCGGAACGCATCGTCTCGGGGACGCTCGCGGTCACGAAGGACCCGATGCGCCTCCTGATCGCCGACCGCACGGCGCGCGTCCTCGACGCGTGCGGCGTGATCGCGCCGGGAATGTCGTACCAGGCCGGCGCGGGCGGCATCTCGCTCGCGGCGACGGCCGCAGTGCGGGCGCGGATGATCGAACGGGGCGTCCGGGGAAGCTTCGCGTCGGGGGGCGTCACGGGCGATCTCGTGACAATGCACGAAGAGGGGCTCTTCGACGCGCTGCTCGACGTCCAGAGCTTCGACGCCGAGGCGATCCGGTCGCTCGTCCGGAATCCGAACCACCGCGAGATGAGCGCCGCGATGTACGCGTGTCCGGGACCGCGCGGGTGCGTCGTCGACCGGCTCGACGCTGCGATCCTCGGAGCGACGCAGGTCGACGTCGATTTCAACGTGAACGTCAACACCGAATCGGACGGGGTGCTCCTCCACGGTATCGGCGGACACATGGACACGGCTGCGGGCGCCTGGATGACCGTTATCGTGACGCCGCTGCTGCGCGGCAGGCTCCCGATGGTCGTCGACCGGGTCCTGACGGTCACGACGCCCGGTTCGACCGTCGACGTGATCGTGACCGAGCGCGGCGTCGCCGTGAACCCGGCGAGGACGGATCTGGAGGGCGCGGTCAGGAAGGCGCGCCTGCCCCTGCGCGATATCGCCGACCTTCGTGACGACGCGTACGCGCTGACGGGCGAACCGGAAACACCGAGGTTCGGGGACCGGATCATCGGCGTCGTCGAGTATCGGGACGGGACGGTCATCGACGTGATCCGGAACGTCGCGCCGCGCTGATCCCGGCGTCGTATTCCGGAAGACCTGCAATCCCCCCTTCCGCTACCCGGGAGGGGGGATTCCTTTTGTCCGTTTCCGGTGTACGATACGAACACTTCAGACGGAATATCGGAATCGAGAGGAGCGTGAGCGTATGAAAGCGAATCGCATCGTCCTGTTGTGTGCGCTTTGCGTGCTTGCAGCGTCGGGAGGAAGAACGGTCGCCGCGGCCGACGAAACCTGCGTCGTTGTCCGTCAGATCGCGCCGGTGATGAAGAACCCGGGACCCTACAAAACGGTCGAAAACGGCCGGGGTATCGAAGTGCGGGACGACATCGAGGCGTGCGTCTACTACGGAAGCCGCGTGACGGTCGCCCCCGTGTCGGGGAGGCACGCCTCGAAATGGGTCGCGCTGAAAAGCGGAGAGACGGTGCTCGGCTTCATCGAGAAGAACGCGATCGTTCCGTTCCCGGCGTACGACTCCTCCGACCCCGGAACCTACTCCGTCAGGACGGAGAGACTCGAACTCTTCCTGCTTCCCGGAAAACACCCGGCCGCGAAGTACAGCGCGTTCTTCCTGC
>CALFXN010000510.1 GCA_937957815.1 uncultured Synergistales bacterium | reverse complement strand
GATAAGGCCACGTGACTGGAGTTCAGACGTGTGCTCTTCCGATCTGTCTTCGACGCCTCTCCTCTACCCGACGCTCGAATTCCTGCGCCACGTGCCGCCGCTCGCGATGCTGCCGCTGCTGATCCTCTGGTTCGGCATCGGAGAGGCGTCGAAGACTGTCGTAATTCTTCTGGCGACGTTTTTTCCCGTGTTCCTGAACACGCTCGACGGCGTCAGGCGGTGCGACGCGGGGCTCGTCGAGGTCGGACGCAGCCTCGGTTTCACTGGAACGCGGATTTTCCGCCGGATCGTTTTCCCTTCGGCGCTTCCCTCCATCCTGACCGGGCTTCGGCTCGGACTCGGGTACAGCTGGCGCGCCCTGATCGGCGCGGAGCTCATCGCCGCGTCGTCGGGTCTCGGATACATGATCCACGACGCCGAATCCCTGTCGCGTTCCGACGTCATCGTCGTGGGAATTCTCGCGCTCGGCCTCGTCGGGGCGCTTTCCGACCATCTGTTTTTCCGTCTCGCCCGCGCGGCGACGCCTTGGAAGGAGGCGTCCGCTTCCTGTGACGGTTGGGATTAGGCTGAATCGTGCCGGCAGAACCTACATCCTGCCGGACGGTCCGGTCCGGGCGGTCGACGCGGTTTCGCTGACCGTCGGGCCCGGCTCGTTCGTGACGGTCGTCGGACGGAGCGGATGCGGCAAGACGACGCTTCTGAGACTCATAGCCGGACTCGAGGAACCGACTTCGGGATCGATAGAATTCCTCCGGAACGGCCGTCGCGTCGAACGGAGGGACGCGGGGGTCGGCATCGTCTTCCAGGAGCCGAGGCTCATGCCGTGGCTCACGGTCGAACAGAACGTCCGGTTCGCGCTCGATGGCCGCCGCGACAGGGAAGAAGCCGATCGCAAGGCGACGTCGATCCTTCGGATACTGGGGCTCGAACGTTTCCGGGACGCCCGCCCGCAACAGCTCTCGGGGGGGATGGCCCAGCGCGTCGCCCTCGGACGGACGCTCGCGTTCGATCCCGAAATCGTCCTCATGGACGAACCATTCGGCGCCCTCGACTATTTCACGCGCAGGATGCTCCAGCGAGAGATCGCCGACCTTCACGCGCGCACCGGAAAAACCTTCGTGCTCGTGACGCACGACATCGACGAGGCGCTCGGGCTCGGGCGGAACGTCATCGTCCTCGAAGCGGGGCGGATTGTCGACGACATCGCACTTCCCGAAAGAAGCGGCGACGATGGAGGCGAAGCCGTCCTCATCCCGCTGCGCCGCCGGATTCTTCGCGCAATCACCGGAGAGGTCCGATTCTCCCCGGACACATCACATCGTCAGGAGGCTGGTATCGATGCGTCACATTAGGTTTTCGGCGATCGCGCTGCTGCTCGCGTGCGCATTCCCGACTCTCGCGTCCGCCGCAGTGAAGGAAATCGGCGTCACATACGTCAAGTCGCCGCTGAACGTTCCGGCGATCGTCGAAATGAAACTCGGGCTCTTCGAGAAGGAATTCGGTCCGGACGGAATCACGGTCACGCACCCCGATCTCAACGCGGGACCGAAACAGACCCAGGCGATCGCGGCAGGGTCCGTGCAATTCGCCAACTGTCTCGGCAATACCTCCGCGCTGCTCGCCGCCGTCGGAGGCGTGGATCTGAAGATCATCGGCATCTTCAGCCGCGCTCCGGAGGCCTTCACGATCATCGCGAAGGCTCCGGGAATCGCATCGGTCCGGGATCTGAAA
>CALFXN010000509.1 GCA_937957815.1 uncultured Synergistales bacterium | reverse complement strand
AGAAAGACGCTGCCGGTCTCGCTCTCTCCATCCATGTATGCGGCGAACATTCCCCTGTAGATACGGACTGCGGGGTGGTTTCCCTTCGTGTATGGTTTCCCGTCGAACCATTCTTTCGCGTATTCGTTGCGGGGTTCCCCGGCGAAGACGGGCAGGTAGAGGATTTCGTCGACGTCCATGTCGAGGAAGAAGTGCGTTCCGTAGGAAAGCTCGGGCGTGAAATCGCGCTCGCGAATGCCGATTTCGACGATGCACCCCGCGTTGCACAGTTCGTCGTACTGGACAGGGACGCCGAGATCAGGGTTCGTGCTGCCCCATCGTCCCGGACCGACAAGAACGTAGCGGCTGCCTTCGAGCTGCCGGTTGATCCGGCCGATCTCGCGGGCGATCTCGTGATTGCGTCCGTCGGTTCCGTACAGATCCGGATCCACGTAGACGAGCCACTCGGTCCGCTCGATCATCCCCGTGCTCACCATTCTGTCGCCCCGCAGAAGCACCCGGTCCTGCGGAATGTCCGGCGCGACGACGCGGGCCGTTTCGGAATACGCGGCGAGAGGCCTGAGTTGAATCAGGTGCAGGATACGATCCTCCGTGTCGTAGGTGAACTCGATGTCGACGGGCATTCCCATGGCGCTCTCGAGGTACGCCAGGAGGTTGCGCACGAGCCGGAAAAAGTGCGGATGCTTGCCGGGAAACGACGAAAACGAAAAGACCGGACGCGACGTCGCCGTCTGGGTATATCCGGCCCAGTAGAGCAGATTGTCGGCGAAGACCTCGACGAACGAATGGACGGATTTGTGTCGTGAGAGGATAAACGGGAGATACTGTCCGAGGGATCCGGTCATGAAGCTCCCGAAGGTCCGGTCGATATAGTCGAACTCGGTCTGCGCGGCGCGCGCGATGTCCCGGGGCTGATTGCCCTCGGGGCGCAGATCGGGGTTCGTGAGGTAGAAGACCCGCGCGTTCGACCGCTCGACGGTCCGGGTTCCGAGACCGAAGCACAGGCGAACAACTCCGTCCTCCTTCCGGACGCGCGGGGTCGGACGCCGGTAGACGCGGGAAAACGCCGCTCCCGCGAGCTCCGGATAGTAAAGGTCGTCGCGGAGCGTCCCCATGATCGGCTGGATCAGGACAGCCATCGCCTCGTCCCGGTCGCGACAGCCGTGCTTCGCCCTGTAGGCGCGGGGGGCGGGCTTGAACAGGGAGGCCCAGACCGTCCGCAGAGAGTCCCCGATCTCCCGCATCCGGCGGACGGGAGTTCCGGTATTGGCCGAAAAGCACGTGTCGTACTTTCCCGCGAAAGACAGCCGGATCGAGTCCTCGAGGACCGAACTCGAACGGATGGCCACGGGCGCATCGCCGAGCTTCGCGAGCCCGCGTCCGATGTCGGCCGTGAGGCTTTCGCGGAAACGTCCCTTCGAAAAAGCGATGGCGATCCGTGTCCAGTCGGGCTCGTCGTACACCCAGTCCATCGCGTTGTCGGCCAGAAAACCGAGGAATACGTCGGCTCCGACCGCCAGCGTTACGGGAGGGAAACGAACCGATGCCGACAATGCGTTTTCCGAAAGAGCCCGGTGGGCGAACGCGAGCCCTCTGGCCTTGCCGCCGACCGGACCGCACCCGAGAAGCCACCTTTTTTCGGCATAGAACGGCGTTGCGTCGAAACGGAAGAAGAACTCGCGGTTTTCCGACTCCGGCATGATACTCCCTCCCGATCATCGTTCGTTCCGGCCGGCGCGGAGGGAGACGAACCGGGATCGAAGGGCCTGCCGCATTATTGTTCCCCCGTGTTTTTGCCGGGGACACGTGTATGATATAATTCCGAACCGGACGAAACAACAGTCCGAACGATCGATGACAAGGAGGTGTGCGCGCCCATGGTCCGGGTATTCCGGTGACGGTGTGAATCGGCAATGCACGGGATGCATTCATCGCAGACAACGCTGTCGGCTGACCGACGGACGCCCGCACCGACCGGATATCGTCCTTCCCGATTCTGTATCGCCTCCTGTCGCTGAACGGTCGATCCGTTCCCCCTTTCTGTCGTACGTCGATTTCCCTGTAGCCGCACGGTACGCGTCATACCGGCCGCGTCGTCTCTCGCTCCCGAAGCCGCGCCTGTCGCCGGGCGTTGGCGGGCGCCGTACGCGCGCGCCCCGATACTGATGATCGCGCAGCGATCGAAGGAGATGACTCGTATGGCGGACTATCACAGGATGTGGGAATCCCTCGGCATGGACCTGCCGACGCATGACCTTCTCTGCGACGCGCTTCCTCCCATGTTCGAGGAGCACTTCCTCGGACAGGAGAAACGCCCCGAAGGAATGGGCTACTACAACATGGTCATCGCGGAGGTCCACGGACTCCGCATTCAGGAGCTCATCGAACACAAGTTCCGGGGAGAAAAGATCATCGGTTCGTTCTGCATCTTCGTTCCGGAGGAGATCATTCTCGCGCTCGGCGGGGTTTCCGTCGGGCTCTGCGCCGGGTCGCAGTTCTGGGTTCCGGCGGGAGAGGCGGCGCTGCCGCGCAATCTCTGCCCCCTCATCAAGGCGGGA
>CALFXN010000508.1 GCA_937957815.1 uncultured Synergistales bacterium | reverse complement strand
GTCGCCCGGATCTCCATGGAGTCGGGCGCGCACCTCGAGATTTCCCACTGGCAGGCGTACTGAAAGGTGAACTGGCAGCTTATGGATGTCGTCATGGAGAAGGCGGAGCACTTCGCCGCATCGGTCGGCTGGGAGAACATCGTCCTGCCCTCCATCCAGCTGGAAAAGAACCGCTGGATGGAGGGCAGGAACTGCCGGGGCGGGTGATCCGGCGCGGGAGGCCCCTCTCGTGACGTTCGTCACGGACGATCTCGCCGGATGGCGCGACAGGGTGGCCGCGTACGGATCGCGCGACCTCACGGAGATCCGCCGACCGGCGTCGTTCCCGGTCGAGTGCTTCTTCTTCCGCGGTCCGGGAGGATATCATTTCGAGGCGCAGCGCTTTCTGTCGCCCGATGTCCGGCGGCGGTTCGGGCAGTCCAACGCCCGCTGACGCCGTTTACGAAGCGCCGGACGCTGCGCGCGGAGTGAAAGCGGCCGCCTGATATGCCGGACAGTCGCTTTGCGGTATCATATTTTTCAGGGCGAAGTCCCGGGTTCCGTTCAGAGGAAGGGGCGCGCGGCTTCGGAGAAGGGGGCCTTCTTTTTGGTTATGAACGGCAACGGAAACGATGATGCGACAATGCGTCCGAAGACGATCCTCGGCGTCCTCGGCGGACTCGGCCCCGCCGCGAGCGCGGATTTCCTGCGACTGCTCGCGCGACTCGCGCCGGCGGAGCGCGACCAGGACCACCCGGTCGTCTATATGTATTCCAACCCGCAGATCCCCGACCGGAGCGCCGCGATCCTCGGCCGCGGGCCGAGTCCCGAAGGCGACCTGAAAAAGGGGCTTCTCGAACTCTGCCGCTGGGGGGCGGGGCTTCTCGCGGTTCCGTGCAACACGGCGCACTTCTTCATCGACCGCTTCCGCAGCGAGCTTCCGGTCCCGCTCGTCCACATCGTCGACGCGACCGTGACGCGCGCGATGCGTGCGAGTCCCCGGGGCGCGTGGCTCATCGCGACGGGAGGGACCATGGCGAGCGGGCTCTACCCGAAGAAGGCGGCGGAACTGGGGTACCGCTTTCTCGAACCGGGAGACGACGTGAAGGCGCTCGTCACGGACGCGATCGCGCTCGTGAAGGCCGGTCGCCTGCCCGAGAGCGGAGATGTCATGAAGACGATCGTCGCGCGGCTGCGCGCCGCGGCGGACCTCCCTGTCGTGGGGGCCTGCACGGAGCTGCCGCTCGCGTACGACGCCTCGGGGCTGCCCCCCGAGG
>CALFXN010000507.1 GCA_937957815.1 uncultured Synergistales bacterium | reverse complement strand
GGCCACGTGACTGGAGTTCAGACGTGTGCTCTTCCGATCTAAGCGGTACGGGAAATACGGAGAGATCATGCCCGAGGACGAATTCCTCGGACTTGTCGATATATGCGACGTCTTCGATATCATCTGGCTCGAGAAATCCTTTGCCGCGTCCGTCCGGGAGAAGCTCTCGACGAATCCCGTCATGACGGAGGCACTCCTTGCCCGTCTGGAAGCCGGACACGACAGTTCGGAAATAGATGCCGAAATCTCCGGGAAGAAAGCGCGCGCGCTCTACTCGGACGGAAAGATCGTCGGATGCGCGCGGAACGGTCACGAAGTCGACGACTGCCTCTTCGCCTACGTCCTTCTCGAAAACCTTGCGTGCAAGGCGGGCGGCGTTCTCGCCCTGCTGCACCTCCTGAAGAACACGGGCATGGATCCGAGGGACGTCGATTTCGTGATCGAATGCTCCGAAGAGGGCGCAGGGGACATGAACCAGCGCGCGGGCGGAAACTTCGCGAAAGCGGTCGCCGAGATTGCCGGATGCGTCAACGCGTCCGGATGCGACGTGCGCGGTTTCTGCGCGGGGCCCGTCAACGCGATGATCGCCGCCGCGTCGCAGGTCGCCGCCGGCACGAGAAAGAATTGCGTCGTCGTTGCGGGCGGAGCGATCCCCAAGCTGTTCATGAACGGCCGGGACCACGTCAAGAAGGAGATGCCGGCGCTCGAGGATTGCCTCGGGAATTTCGCGGTTCTCCTCGTCCCCGACGACGGGACCAATCCCGTCATGCGGCTGGACGCCATCGGAAAGCATACCGTCGGAGCGGGATCGGCGCCGCAGGCGATCACGTCGGCGCTCGTTCTCGAACCGCTCGAGAAGCTGGGACTGACCTTCAACGATGTCGACAAGTACGCCGCCGAACTCCACGACAACGAGATCACCCTTCCCGCCGGAGCCGGCGACGTCCCGCTCGCGAACATCAAGATGATCGCAGCGCTTGCGGTCATGAAGAAAGCCGTCGAAAAAGCCGACATGATGACATTCGTGAAACAGAAGGGCGTCACGGGGTTCGCGCATACGCAGGGGCACATTCCTTCGGGCGTTCCGTTCATCGGACACGCGTGCGACGCGATCCGCGACGGAACCATGAACCGCGCGATGATCATCGGCAAGGGAAGCCTCTTCCTGGCGCGTCTGACGAATCTGGCTGACGGTGCGTCGTTCCTCATCGAAAAGAGCAGCGGAACCGCGAAGGCCGCTGCGGTCAGCAAGGACGAGATCAGGGCCCTTCTTCTCGAAACGCTTTCGGAACTCGCGGGCAAGCTGAACTGAAGGGCGGGGTCGGCATGTCGGAAGTGAAGAAACTGATCGGCGAGGCTCTCGCCGATATTGTCGAAGCGGCCGGAAGCGGCGGTCCGAAGGTCCGTATCGGCCTCATGGCCCACGGCAGCGAACTCGGAGCGGAGGAGCTCGCGAACGGCGGCCGCCTCGCCCAGGAGACGACCGGATCGGTGCGGGTCGTCATGATCGGGCCGAGGGTTGCCGGGTACGACGACCTCGAATGGATCGAGACGGGAGACTGCGACGCGGATATCGCGAAGGCTATGGAAACGGCGCTTCGCGAAAAACGGATCGAAGGCGCCGTTGCGTTGCACTATCCGTTCCCGATGGGCGTGACGACGATCGGTCGCGTCCTGACGCCCGCGCGGGGCAAAGACATGATTGTCGCCTCGTCGACGGGAACGTCGGCGATTCTCCGCACCGAGGCGATGCTCCGGAACGCCATCTACGGCATTGCCGTCGCGAAGGCGACCGGCAAGCGGAACCCGACTCTCGGGATCCTCAACGTCGAGGGAGCGCAGCTCGTCTTCAGGGCGCTTTCGAAGCTGAAGGACTCGGGATACGACATCACGTTCGGCTCGAGCGTCCGCAAGGACGGAGGCGCCGTCCTTCGCGGAAACGACATCCTCGCCGGCGCGGTCGATATCTGCGTTACCGATACGCTCACGGGCAACGTGCTGATGAAGATGTTCTCGTCGTATTCGACCGGCGGTTCCTTCGAGTCCCTCGGATGGGGCTACGGTCCTTCGTGCGGCGACGGATGGCCGCACGTGATTTCGATCATCTCCCGCGCGTCGGGGGCTCCCGTCATCGCGAACGCGATCGCGTTCAACGCGGCGGCCGTCAGGGGCGGTCTTCCGGCCAGTGTCGCGGCCGAACTCGCCTCCGCCCGGAAGGCCGGGCTCGACGCGGTCATCGCCGATCTTGCCCCGAAGGCTGTCTCTCCGGAAGAGAAAATCGTTCCTCCTCCGGCCGAACCGACCGACGACGAAATACACGGAATCGATGTCCTTTCGATCGAGGACGCCGTGCGCGTCCTCTGGCAGCGGAAGATCTACGCCGAGTCTGCGATGGGATGCACGGGTCCCGTCGTCAAACTCGCGGCGCGGAATGTCGGGACGGCGAAGGCGATCCTGAAGGAGAATGGATATCTGTAGAGTTCTGAATGATGGACGGCGAAGCTCCTGAAGTCTTCGCCGTCCATTCGGTGAAACGCGATATTGTGATAGAATGTTCATAGTGGTACGGAAAAATTGTAATGATCAGAGAGGGGAGTGGTATGGAAAATTGAAATAAACGGAGCGGTTTTTATCTTTTCTGTGTACCAGGCAGCGCTCGAAATACCTGCAATGGGTGTTCTCGAAAAGGGGGAAGTCTCCCTCATGATGTGCGTTATGGGGGAATCAGGTCAGAAAAGATAAGGGGGAATCGCATCAATGGAACAAATCATGAAGATTAACGGTGTTATCAACGGTATCGTCTGGGGACCCTGGATGCTGACACTCCTCGTCGGTACGGGCGTGTATCTCACCCTCATCCTCGGCCTTCCGCAGCTCAGGTACTTCGGTCTTATGTTCAAGGAAGTCTTCGGCAATCTCGGCAAGAAGAAAGAGGGAGAAGGCGCCATCTCCTCCTTCGCAGCCCTTTCCACCGCACTTGCGGCCACGGTCGGAACCGGCAACATCGCCGGTGTCGCAACGGCTCTTCACCTCGGCGGTCCCGGCGCTCTCTTCTGGATGCTCGTTTCCGCAGTATTCGGCATGACGACGAAGATGTGCGAAGTCGCGCTCGCGGTCCGTTTCCGCGAGAAGGATGAAGACGGCAACTGGCGCGGCGGCACAATGTACATCCTCGACAAGGGAGCCGGCCAGAAGTGGCTCGCGTGGCTCTTCGCCCTCTTCGCATTCCTCGCCTCCTTCGGGATCGGCTGCGCCGTCCAGGCGAACTCCACGGCCGAAGGCTTCAACATGGGCTTCGGGATTCCGAATCTCTACACGGGAATCATCGTCGCGGTTCTGACAGCGCTCGTCATCATGGGCGGACTGAAGCGGATTTCCGACGTCACGACGTATCTCGTCCCGTTCATGGCGATTTTCTACATCGTCGGAGGGATCCTGGTCGTCTTCTCGCACGCCGCTGAAATTCCCACGGCGATTGGGAATGCGGTCAAATTCGCCTTCTCCGATCCGATGGCCCTTCCGGGCGCCATCGCCGGCTGGAGTGTCAAGGTCGCGCTGACCAAAGGTATCGCTCGCGGCGTCTTCTCGAACGAAGCCGGCCTCGGCTCCGCTCCCATGGTTCACGCGACCGCGGTCGTCGACCATCCCATGCGGCAGGGCATGTACGGTCTCTTCGAAGTCTTCACCGATACGATCGTCATTTGCTCCCTCACGGCTCTTGCGATCCTTACGAGCGGCGTCCTGACCGGGCAGCCCGAACTCTCCGGCGCGAAACTGTCGCTCGTGGCCTTCCAGTCGGTTCTCGGCGGAACCGGAACGATGATCCTCTCCGTCGGCCTCGCGCTGTTCGCCTTCTCGACGATCCTTGGCTGGTACTGGTACGGCGAGACAGCGGCAGTCTACATTTTCGGACTCAAGATCATTCCCGTTATGAAGCTTCTCTGGATCGCGTTCATCATCCTCGGCGCCGCAGGCGGCGATATCCTCGGAAACGGGGCGCAGTTCCTGTCCCACCTCTGGGATCTCGCGGACACGCTCAACGGCCTGATGGCGATCCCCAACCTGATCGCGCTCCTTCTGCTCTCCGGAGAGCTGCGCAGACTCGTCAAGGATTTCGACGAGAAGCGGCATTCGGGCAAACTGAAGGTATAGCAGACAGAAAGCTCTGTGGAATCCACCCGGGTTGTCCGATTCGGAGGGAATCCGGTATCCGCCCTTGTTCCGAACGGGCAGGAGAGGGGGGCGGAGGGAGACCTCGCCCCCCTCTCACTTTGCAAGGAGGCCAAACATGACATTTCGACCAACGCGTATGGAAGTCAATCTCTCGAACATACAGGCCAACTACTCCGCGATTCGGAAGTTTGTCGGCCCGAAGCCGCAGATCTTCGCAGTCATCAAGGCGGACGCCTACGGCCACGGAGCCGTCCGGGTCGCGAGAGCGCTGATAGAAGCCGGTTGCGGCCGTTTCGCGGTCGCCACTCCCGACGAGGCGATCGAGCTCCGGGACGCGGGAATCGGCGAACCGATCCTGGTTCTCGGCTCGTCTCCGTACGATGTGGCCGGAGAATATGTCCGGAGGGATATCACCGCGACATGCACGGACACGGCTTTCGCGAAGGAGCTGAGCCGTGCCGCGGTCGCGCAGGGAAAGAACGCGATCGTGCATATCAAGGTGGACACGGGGATGGGACGCATCGGCTTCCTTCCGGAACAGATCGCTTCCGTTGCGGAGGAGCTCCTCGGCTTGCCTGGAATCCGCATCGAAGGGCTCTTCACTCATTTCGCGACGGCTGACGAATCCCGACTGGACTACACGGCATTGCAGTATGGCAGATATCTTCAGGCGCTCGGAACGCTCGAGGCGAGAGGTATCAGGATTCCGCTCAGGCATGTGTGCAACAGCGCGGGGATTCTGACATCGAAGAATATGCCGGACAGATTTCTCGACGCGGTGCGCCCCGGAGTCATTCTCTACGGGATGTGGCCGTCGGGTGAGTGCGTCCGTCCGATCGAGCTCAAGCCGACCTTCGAAGTGAAGACGGCGATTGCGGTCGTTCGTGAATTGCCGGAGCGGAGCGGCGTCGGTTACGGGTTGCGGTACATGACGCGGGGGACGGAGAAAATCGCCGTCTTGCCGATCGGCTATGCGGATGGGTATTCGCGTTCTCTCTCGATGAAAGTCGACGTTCTCGTGAAGGGAAAGCGGGTTCCGATGGCGGGGAATATCTGTATGGACCAGACGATGATCAACGTTACCGGAATGGATGTGAACGTCGGGGAAGAAGTCGTCCTCGTCGGCCGGCAGGGCGCCGACGTCATTACCCCCGAGGAGATCGCCGCGGTTCGGGGAACGATCAACTACGAAGTCCCGATCATGTTCCTGAAGAGGGTTCCGAGGGTTTACATCTAGTTCCTGACGCGCATCGCCACTTGCTATTGAGGCGGCCGGAAGCCGCCTTTTTTTGTGGTCGGAGAAATACCGAATAGCGGCTATAATACGGGAGCACCGATTTTCGGGAAGGAGAACTGATTGATGAAGGACCAGATACATTCACTTCGGGATTTCCCCGTCGATACCCTATCGGTCGAACAGATTCGCGCGTTCCGCGAGACCGCGAACCACTGCCGCGGGCATATTCTGACGATGACAACGCGAGCGGGAAGCGGGCATCCCGCCGGATCCCTTTCCAGCCTTGAAATGTCGCTTATGACCTACATGGTCGCGAACGTCTCGCCCGACAATCTGTCCGACCCGGACAGGGATTACGTTGTCGTCAGCCACGGGCACACGTCTCCGGCGACCTACGCGATTCTCGGAGAGCTCGGTTTCTTCGATCCCGCCGAAGCGACGGCCCATTTCAGAGCCTGCGGCAGTCCTTTCCAGGGACACGTCGAGCGCTCCGTTCCGGGGGTCGACTGGGGGAGCGGAAATCTCGGCCAGGGACTCTCCGCCGGAGTCGGGTTCGCGCTGGCCCTGAGCCGCCGCCGTTCTCCCGGACGCGTCTATGTTCTCATGGGCGACGGCGAACAGACGAAGGGACAGGTCGCCGAAGCGAGAAGGATCGCCTCGCGTTTTGGGCTCGCCGGCCTCACAGCCTTGGTCGACGTCAATCACATCCAGATATCGGGAAGAACCGAAGACGTCATGCCGGCCGATATCAGACGCCTCTGGGAGGCGGACGACTGGGCCGTTCTCGACTGCGACGGGCACTCTCCCGAAGATCTCTACCGCTCCCTGCGCCTTGCGGTTTCCGACGGAAAACCCACGGTGATCCTCTGTAACACGGTGATGGGCAGGGGAGTCTCTTTCATGGAGGCAGTTCCGGACTATCACGGCAAGGCCGCCGGATCCGAGCAGTACAGGTCGGGCATGGAAGAACTCGGGCTCGAAGCCGGCGAACTCGATGCCGCAAAGGAAGCCCGGAAACGCAAACCGATCTCGTTCCCGCCTGTCCACGTTCCGGAAACGAATATAGAAACGGGAGAACCAAGAACGCTCGAAACGGTGGCCGGGAGCGACAATCGCTCTGCCTTCGGAAAGGCGCTCGCCGACACGGGAATTCTGAACTACGGGGTTCCGGGCAGAACGCCGATCCTCGTGTTCGACTGCGATCTGTCGGGGTCGGTGAAAACCGATTCTTTCGCGAAAAACTGCCCGGAATGGTTCCTGCAGTGCGGGATTCAGGAGCATTCCGTCGCGACGTCCGCCGGAGCGGCCTCCGTTGCGGGAGTGGTATCGGTCTGGGCGGATTTCGGTGTCTTCGGACTTTCCGAGGTGTACAACCAGCAGCGCCTGAACGATATCAACAACACGGCTCTCAAGCTCATCCTGACGCATGTCGGACTCGACGTCGGCGAAGACGGAATGACGCACCAGGCGATCGATTATATAGGTCTTCTCCGGAACATGTTCGCATGGAAACTCGTCGTTCCGGTCGATCCGAACCAGACGGACCGCGCTGTTCGCTGGGCTCTGTCGGAACCGTGCAACGTGTGCATCGCGATGGGACGAAGCAAAATTCCGGTTATTGCGGCCGAAGACGGCAGTCCACTGTTTGCGTCGACGAACCGTTTCGAATACGGCAGAGCCGTCCGCGTCCGTTCCGGTTCGGACGCTGCCGTTATCGTCCTCGGCGCCATGGCGCATGTCGCGATTCAGGCCGCGGACATTCTGCGAAACGAGGGAAAATCAGTCGCCGTCTACAGCGTCTCGTGCCCTCTCGCACCCGATGACGACGCGCTTCTCGAAGCGGCATCGACGGGGCGTATCCTGACGCTCGAGGATCACAACGTCCGGAGCGGCATGGGCAGCCTCATCAACTCCCGCATGATGGAACTCGGGCTTTCCTGTCGCGTCTCGAACCTCGGCGTCTTCCGGTACGGAGCGTCCGGTACGGCGGCCGACGTGTACGCTTCCATGGGACTCGATGTCCCCGGAGTCACGGGAGAACTGCACCGCCTTCTCGGCGAGCGATGAATAAACTCCTTCTCCACGTCTGCTGCGGTCCGGACGCGACCGTACCGCTCCCTTCGCTCCGCAGCGAGGGCTTCGACGTCGTGGGGTATTTCTACGGAAGCAACATCCACCCGGAGGACGAATACCGCCTCCGGCGAAGTGTCGTTGAAACGGTTTTTTCGCTTTGCGGCGATTCTCTTCTTTTCCCGGAATACGATCCGGAGTCCTGGGACATGGCGGTACGAGGATATGAATCGCTGCCGGAAGGCGGAGGGCGGTGTTCCCTCTGCTTTCGGGAACAGCTGTCGTGTGCCGCGCGGGCGGCTGTTTCGGAGGGGTGCGGATATCTGTGCACGACGCTCACGATCAGTCCGCACAAGGATCCCGTCCGAATCAACCGGATAGGCGAACGCGTGGCGCGTTCCGCGGGACTCGAATGGGTACCGCGGGTGTTCCGCAAGGGCGACGGTTTTCGAAAGTCGCTCGAACGCAGCGGGGAGTTGAAACTGTACCGCCAGATATGGTGCGGCTGCAGGTACAGTTTCAGGGGAGGAGAGACGCGGAAATGCGCGGAGACGAAAACACGTTGATCGGGAAACTTCCTCCGGACCTTCTCGAGAAAGCGGTTCTTCGGCATCGCGGCGCCGTGCGTCCGGAGGTTCTCGTCGGTCCGGGGATAGGGGAGGATGCTTCGCTCATCCGCTGGGGGAACGCGCCCCTTCTTGCGGTGAGCTCGGATCCGATCGTCGGGGCGACCGAAGGCGCGGGAAAGATGCTCGTTCATATCAACGCCAACGACATCGAGATCGGAAGAGCGTCGTGTAGGGAAAGAGTGTAGATCTCGGTG
>CALFXN010000506.1 GCA_937957815.1 uncultured Synergistales bacterium | reverse complement strand
AGGAAGCGATCCCTCGGGTAGCCGTAGAAGGCGACGGCAGCGGGATTCGCGTCGATAACGGCCCCGGTTTCCGGGTCGAGAACGAGAATCGGCTCGACGTTGCCGTCGAACAGGGCGTTGTATCGCAGTTTCGCGCTTCTGGCGGCTTCGGTACAGGACTGGAGGCGCGACGCGACGAAATATGAGAGCGCCATTCCCGCCGCGATGCCGAAGATCGTCTGCGGCGAGAACGACGGATTCACGATCTTCCGTTCCATCAGAAAGACGATTCCGAGATGGAAGACACCGAAGAGAAGCGCGACCGCCAGGGGAACCACGCTTCGTTTCAGGATTCGGGACACCGCGAGTCCTCCTTTTCGGGTTCAGACATAGTAGAATATTATCCAAAAGACCCGACAATGTACACCCGTTTTCCTTTTCCTGTAGCGTGACGCGGTCCGATGTGCTACACTACTTTCAATGGGGAGAGATCGGCTGCAATACGTGCGTGCGTTGCTGATAGCTGCGGTGGTGTTCTTCCTTGCGACCGGGGATTTCGGTTGCACGGAACTTTTTGCTTGGGAGGAAATCCATCACGGGAGGGGCAGGACGGTCGCTCTGACGTTCGATGACGGTCCCGAGGCGGGTTTCTCCGACCGGATCCTCGACATTCTGAAGCGGTACGATGTGAAGGCGTCGTTTTTCGTCGTCGGGCGTTTCGCCGCGGTGGAACCGGATTGCATCAGGCGGATGGTCGCCGAGGGACATATCGTCGCGAACCATTCGCACTATCACAACAACATCACGAAGCTTCCGCCGGAGAATGCGCACCTCGAGTGGGACATGTGCCAGGAGACGATCCGGACGATAACGGGGACGTATCCGGTTTTTTGCAGACCCCCCGGAGGACAGTACAACGAGTTCGTTCTCGAACTGGCGGCGAAACGGGGGCTCGTGCCCGTATTCTGGACGGTGAATCCCGGAGACTACAGGGCGAAGGACTCCGCTCCGGAACTCGCGAGAAAGGTCGTCGGTCAGATTCATCCCGGGGCCATCGTTCTTCTTCATATCGGTGTCCAACCGACGGTCGAGGCTCTTCCTGCGATCATCGAGGGGATCAGGAAAAAAGGGTATTCGTTCGTGACGGTCGATCAGCTTCCGCGCCGGGAAACGGCGCGAGTGCCCCATACAGCCGGAAAAGGCCAGTAACCTTCTCCGGTAATTCCTCCGACACGAGAAAGCCGGAGCGGTAAAACCGCTCCGGCTTTCTCGTGTCTTCCGCCGGTTGGCCGCGCCGACGTGGTAGAATGATCCGGCCGTCGGCATGTCACGCCGCCGGAGTATGAGTCCCACGAGGTGATAGAGTGAATCTCTGCTACATGGACGGGGAATTCCGTCCGCTGAGCGAGGCGATGCTCCCGGTTTCCGATCTGATCATTCAGCGCGGCGTCGGTGTTTTCGAGTCGATTCCCACTGTAGGCGGACGTCCGCTCCGCATGACGGCGCATATCGAACGCCTGATCGTATCCGCTGGAGCATCGACGATAGCGTTGCCCGTCGACACGGAAAAAATGAAGGCGATCATTCGCGAGGGGCTCCACCGCATGGAACCGGGAACGGAGACTCTCATCCGTCCGTATATCACCGGCGGAGATACGTTCGACGAAACGACGGGCTTTCCGAATCCCCGGTTCTTCATTCTGTTCGAGCGCGCGACGAGCCCCGCGAAGGAGCTGTACGAAACCGGAGTGCTCCTCTGGCCGCTCGACATGGCGCGAAGGTCGCCCGAGACGAAGAGCGTCGACTACATGACGTCCTACTCGCTCGAGGCCCGGGAACGGGGTGCCTTCGAGGTTCTCTACTGCCCCGGCGGAGAGATCACCGAGGGAGCCCACAGCAGTTTTTTCCTCGTCATTGACGGAGAAATCGTCACTGCTCCGCTGGGACGCGTTCTGTCCGGAACGACGAGATGGATCGTCATCGAACTCGCGAAACGCAACGGCATGAGAGTCCGTGAACGCGTTCCGCTTCTTTCGGAACTCGGGAGGACCTCGGAAGCCTTTATCACGGGATCGCTCAAGGGAATCCTGCCGGTGGTCCGGATCGGCGACGCCGTCATCGGCGACGGCAGGCCGGGACCGCTGACGCGACGGCTGCGGCAGATCTACGCGGGCTGCATTGCCGAATGGCTGGAGTGATGGCGTCCATACGGGCGTGACGCATTTTCGGGAAAGGCGGCGGGGACGGTGGATGAACGGTGTCACGATCTCAACGACCGGCCGTACGCTCCCGGCCCCGTAATCTACTGGATGAGCCGGGAACAGCGCGCATACGACAACTGGGGGCTGCTCCGCGCGCTGGAGCGGGCGCGTACCACGAAGACGCCGGTTTATGTCGTTTTCGCGCTCGCGCCGTCGTTTCTCGGGGCGACGAAGCGCCAGTACTCCTTTCTTCTGCGAGGTCTCGAGGAAACGGAGCGCGTCCTTCGGTCGAACGGAATTCCCCTTCTCGTCCGGACGGGCGATCCGCCGGATTCGGTCGCGTCTCTGGCGAACGAAATCCGCGCCGGGTGGGTCGTCACGGATTTCGATCCGCTCAGACCCAAGCGCGCGTGGCAGGATACGCTCGCGAAAACCCTCCCGGTCCGCCTCACCGAAGTCGACGGGCATAATGTCGTTCCGTGCCGAGCCGCGTCGGACAGGCGGGAGTATGCCGCGCGAACGTTGCGCCCGAAAATCAACGCGCGCCTCCCCGAATTCCTGACGAACATTCCTCCCCTCACCATTCACCCCTTTCCTCCGGAAAATTTCCCGCCACCTGTATCCTTCGACCGACTCGAAACCGACTTTCGAGTCGATACATCCGTCGCACCGGTCGAAAACGCGATCCCGGGGTACGCCGCCGGGATGACCCGCCTCCGCGATTTTCTCGCGAACCGTCTCGACCGGTATCCGCAGGAACGCAACGATCCGAACATGGACGCTCTTTCGGAACTCTCGCCATATCTCCATTTCGGCCAGATCGCGCCGCAACGCGTCGCGTACGAAACGGCTGCGACGACGTCCCCGGGACGCGACACATTCCTCGAAGAGCTGATCGTCCGCCGCGAGCTCGCGGACAACTTCTGCCACCGGACCCCCAACTACGACACGACGGGAGGGTGGCCGGAATGGGCGCGCACCACGCTCGAAAAGCACGCGACCGACCCCCGCGGCCATCTCTATTCTCCGGAAGCGCTCGAGGCCGCCGAAACGCACGATCCCCTCTGGAACGCCGCGCAGCGAGACATGGTTGTACTCGGCAGGATGCACGGATGGCTCCGGATGTACTGGGTCAAGAAGATCCTCGAATGGACGGAGAGTCCCGAAAAAGCGCTCGAAATCGCGATCCGCCTCAACGACCGCTACGAACTCGACGGACGCGACCCGAACGGCTATGCGGGAATCTCGTGGGGTCTCGCGGGACTTCACGACCGTCCGTGGGGCGAACGAGCTATTTTCGGGACGGTCCGGAGTATGACGTTCGCCGGAGCGAAGCGTAAGTTCGATGTCGAAGCGTATATCGGATGGAGCTCTCGGCGTTGAAGATCAGATAAAGTCAACGCTTTACTCCACAGAATCCGGTCCATTTTTTGTTCAACACGGTGATATCGAAAATTTCCGCCCTTCTCTACTCGATTGATACTTTGCGCGTCTTCACGAAACGAGGTCCCGGTCCGAAGAAGGGACTGGGCTGCGAGTCATCACCGGTCGCGAAACAGGAGGGGGCGAATCTTCCAGGCCGCGAGCGACGCGATGACCGCCTTGACGATATCGATGCCGACGAACGGAAGGATGCCTACTTTGAACGCAAGGGCGGGAGACATTGATTTCCCCGCGACGTACGTCATATTCCACATGAGAACGGACGCGCCGAAAAGGTAGAGGACGCAGACGGCAACAAGTCCGCCGAGAAAGAAGCGCGGGAGAGTCGTATCGTTCCCGGTGGTCAATCGGCCGGCACACCATGCCATT
>CALFXN010000505.1 GCA_937957815.1 uncultured Synergistales bacterium | reverse complement strand
TTCGGCAAGAGCCTCGTTCGATTTCATCGCCTGTCCGAGCGAAATATGATGGTAGGCGAGCTGTTTTTCCGCGACGTCGCGAACCATGAGACTCCTGTGCGCGGCATCGAGAAGGGCTCTCTGCTCGACCGCATCGTTCGTCTGGATCGCCCTGCGGATCAGGTAGTCTCCGTAGAGCCCATGGCCCAGAAAGGAAAATCCGAAGACGGCCGCGGCCGCGATCGCGGCCCCGGCGAGCCTGACGGCCGCGGATGAGCGCCTCACGCCCGATTCATCGTCTTCTCTCCTTCCCGAAACGCACCAGACTCCCGGGAGAAGCTCCCTGTTGGCAATGGCGAACGCCACCGCGGTCCACAGAGAATTTTCGATCCGGTGAAAGGGCCGCGAAAAGGCCGCACTGAAACAGATGAGCGCCAGACAGGCGCAGGCCCAGATCGCCTCGTCCCCGAGCGAACCGGGACGATTCGCGGACGGACGACCGAATGCCCTTCTGAAAAACGCGAAAAGCCACCAGATACCCAGACAGAGCAAAACGCCGCCGCCGGGGAATCCCGCCTCGCAGAACCACTGGAGGATCTCGTTATGCGCCCAGTGGGTATACTGGAACTTTTGCTCGGGATAACGCGAGAACGCCTCACGCTGTGCATCCAGGTAGTGCCACTTGTACTGACCGAGCCCGACCCCTCTGACGGGATGCATCGTGAACATCGTCCACGACGTCCTCCAGATACCGTCCCGACCGCCGATCTGCGTCGGATTCTCGAGGATATCCTCGACCTTGCTCCTCAGGGACCCGCTTCGCGAGGAATTGAACGCGACGCTGCACGAGAACGCGAAGAGAACCAGAAGGATTCCCGCGTAAAACCGCCGCCGCCGCGAGACGTCGCCGCTCTTCGTGTAGAGAATCCACATGAAGACGAGTGCGGCGAAAAAACCTCCGAGAGCCGAACGCGTGGTCGTTCCCCAGAGTCCCCACGCGTTCACGAGGATCAGAACGAGGACGACGTAGCAGGCGACGGGTCGGGAGGTTCCGGTTTTCCGCTGCATCTCCGGAATGACCGTGATATAGAGATACAGGGAGCACAATAGCGCGATCGCGAGCCACAGGCCGAACATCTCCTGCTGTCCCGTGTTGGCGATATAGTTGCCCGGCGTGGGAAGGATGAACGAAAAGGGATCGCTCAGGTTCCGGATCTGCAGTTCGGCGAAGAACGTACTGACGGCCCCGTTGAGGGACGCGCCGAACGCCACTGCCGCGAAACGGGAGCCCGGGAACGAGTTGTACGACAGGACGTACATGATCCACATGGACGCGAAGAAAAACCACTCGCGGAAGAAGGTCGACGGAGAACGGAGGTCGAGCCAGAGCGGCTGGACGGTCATATAGAGAAGCATGAAAAACCACAGGATCCCGAAGAGGTCGATCCGGACCCGGATTCTGTCTCCTCCGTGCCGCAGGAGACGATATCCCGCGACGACGCACGCGATTCCGACGGGAACCATCGCGACGACCCACTTCATGAGGTGGAGCGTCTGGAACCAGAAACTCCCCGAAAAGACGATATTGGGCAACGCGAGGCTTATGAACCAGAGAACAGTCAACATCCGCGCCGGAATCAGCGGAAGATCCGCTTCCGGCGCGACGGAAACCGAAATATCCGTTTTTTTCGTCCGTTTCTGCGTCACCGTACGATCACTGCCTCTCCTGGGATGGTTCCATCCGCTTCGAAAGATCGACCGTTATCTCGACGACAAGCTCGCGCTGGGCAAGTTCCTTGACCTTCCACGCGATCGGGATTCCCCTCTTCCGGTTTCCCTCGACGAGCACGGCGAGTTCCTTGAGGAGTTCCCCCGTCGGACCGTCCGGTCCCGCAAAGGGAAGATCCTTCCTGTCCCCCGACCTTCGCCCCGGTTTCGTCCCCGTTTCCTTCGCGAGCCTCTCGACCTCTCCCGCGGGCGTATTCTCCTCGATCGCCTGCTTCGCGAGAGAACGCTGCTCTTCCTCCGGCAGGCCGACAAGCGCGCGGGCCTGGCGCTCGCCGAGGCGCCCCTCGATGACGAACCTCTGTACTTCCGGGTCGAGACGCAGCAGACGCAGTTTGTTCGCGAGGGAAGCCTGGGAAAGACCGATCCGCTTCGCGGCGTCGACCTGCGTCCACCCGGTCCTGTCGAGAATGTCGCGAAGGCACATCGCCTCCTCGACCGCGGAGAGATCGCTCCTGTGAATGTTCTCGACAAGGGCGAAGATTTGCTGTTCGGATGGGGTGACCTCTGTGATGAGCGCCGGAATCGTCGCAAGTCCCGCGATCTTCGCGGCACGGAGTCGTCGTTCTCCCGCGACGAGCTCGTACCCCTGGTCCTGTTTACAAACGACGATCGGCTGCAGAACGCCGACCTCCCTGATGGAGTCCGCGAGTTGCTGAAGTTCCTCGACATCGAAATGCTGACGGGGCTGCCGGGGATTCGGATGAACCGATTCGACCGGAACGTGTGCGAGCTCCGGCTTCCGGGAAGTTCCGTCGTCCTGGAGAAAGTGCATCATGCCCGACATGTCTTCCTCGCTCCCTTATATTCTCCGGTTCCATCATACAGCCGGAGATCGTTCTCCGGGTCCAGAAAAACGCCTAATACGACCTCGCGGGATTCTCGAATTTCGTGTATTCCCTCAGGAAGACGAGCTGGACCTCACCGGTCGGCCCGTTCCGGTGCTTCGCGATGTTCAGGTACGCAAGCGTATTTTCTTCCTCCTCGGGGACTGGAGAATCGTAATACCCCGGCCTGTAGAGCAGGATGACGATGTCCGCGTCCTGCTCGATGGCCCCACTGTCCCGAAGGTCGGAAAGCTGCGGCTTCTTGTCGGTCCGCTGTTCGACGGCCCGCGAAAGCTGCGACAGCGCGATGATCGGAACATTCAGTTCACGCGCGACGCCCTTCAGGGCACGGGAGATTTCGGCAACTTCCTGCTGCTTGCTGTCGATCTTCCGCGCGTAGTTCATCAGCTGGAGATAATCGACGACGACCAGTCCGAGATTTTTGAAACGGGACTGGAAACGGCGGCACCTCGCCCGGAATTCGAGCGTCGAGAGCATCGAACTGTCGTCGATGTAAATCGGAGCCGACGAAAGCCTCCCGGCCGCGTCTGCGAGCTTTTCCCAGGCGGACTCGGCAAACGCCCCGGTCCTGAGTTCGTGGATGTTGATCCGCGCTTCGGCTCCGAGCATCCGCTGGACGAGCTGCTCCGCACCCATTTCCAGGCTGAAGATCAGAGTGGGAGCTTCTTTCGTGACGCCGCAGTACTGCGCCATGTTGATCGCGAGCGCGGTCTTTCCCATCGAAGGACGAGCGGCGATGATATTCAGGCTGCCCGGTTGAAATCCTCCCGTCATCCGGTCGAGCTCGAAGAATCCCGACGGAACCCCCGTTACATCCTGATCCGCCTTGTGATACTGCTCTTCGATGGTATGAAACGCCTGTCCGAGAACATCGGCGATCGACCGGAAATTCGTCCTGTTGCGGTGCATCGCGATCTCGAAAACCGCGCGTTCCGCTTCCTCGAGTATTTCCTCGACGTCCATGTCCTCGGAGTACCCGAGGCGCGTTATGGTCGTTCCCGCCGCGATGAGCCGCCTGTGAATCCCCTTGTCCTTGACGATGCGCGCATAGTATTCCGCGTTCGCCGTACTCGATACCTGGTCCACGAGCGACGCGACAAAAGGCTGTCCCCCCAGCCGGTCGCTCTTGCC
>CALFXN010000504.1 GCA_937957815.1 uncultured Synergistales bacterium | reverse complement strand
CCGGCAGATCGCGCGAGAGATCTTCCGGCGTCCCGTCGCCGCCGAGATATCCGTTCACGCGCGCGACGGCCGTCGAATCCGTGAAATCGGTCGCATCCGGATAGATCGACATCAATGCTTCCGACAGGATTCTGTCGTTGCGAAGATAGTATTTCTGGTGATAGTCCTCGGCGCGCACGAAAACCTTCAGCGGCCTGATCTCCGTAAAGACTCTGGTTCCAAGTCGTTCTTCGGCGCTGCGCTTCATCTCTTCGGCCGCGAGGCGCTGTTCCCCGTCGCTCCAGAAGATCACCGAAGCGTACTGTCGGCTCGGAGAGGGTCTCGTCGGATCATGGGACGCGAAAAACACTTCGAGAAGTCGTTCGTACGACATCGTTTCCGGATCGAAATCGACCTGGATCGTCTCGCTGTGACCGTCGAGATTATGGTACACGGGGGCGGAGCTCGTCCCCCCCGCGTACCCCACTCTCGTCCGGCGGACCCCCTTCAGAAGCCCGAACCGGGCGTCGGGACCCCAGAATCAGCCGAGTGCGAACGTCGCGGTCCGGAGTTCGCCGATCGGCCGAAGATCGACGGGAGGTCGCGTCTCCGCCGACGCTTCGGCCGCCGCGCCCGGAAGAAACGCCGACAGAGACGCGATCATCGCCACAATTCCCCGAATCATCCCGATCTCCTCCTCGCGGAACGAAAATCACCGGCCTCGCGGAGAGGTCTCGTACTCCGCGAGAAAATCCTCGAACACCGCGATCGCCGCGGGATAATCCCTTCGTCCGAGCCCGATTCGTATGTGGTTCCAGCCGACGTCGAAGACCGTATCGGGCAGGACCATCAGGTTGCGCTCCTCGACGACCCTGCGGCAGAACTCCGGAACCGGAATTTCCTCGTGGAACTTCGGAAAGGCGGTCGATCCCCCGAGCGGCGGCACCCAGAAAAGCGACTCGGGGTGACGTCCGAAGACGGCCTCCGTCAGACGGAGGTTTCCCGCGACGAGACTTCTGCTGCGCTCGAGGATCCACGCGGCGTTTCGCAGCGCGATGATACCCAGTATCTCACCCGGAGCGTTCATGCAGATCGTCGTATAGTCCTTGAGCGCCGCGACGCGCTGAAGGAACGCTCGATCCTGGGAACAGAGCCATCCGAGACGCAGTCCCGGCAGGGCGAATGCCTTCGAGAGCCCCGAAAGCGATGCCGCGCGAGGCAGAAAATCGCAGGCGGCAGGGAGAGTGTCCGCCGTCCGGTGCTCGAGCCCCCGGTACATTTCATCGGAAAGGACGAAGACGCCCCTCCGCGCGGCCTGATCGAGAACGGTCATGAATTCCTCCGCGGTCGGAAGAAAGCCGGTCGGATTGTGCGGAAAGTTGAGGACAAGAACTTTCGTTTCGGGGCGGAAGAGACGCTGAAGCTCGTCCGTATCGAGCGTCCATCTGCCGTCGCGAACGCGGAGAAACCACGGCGTCACCTCGCAGCCAAGCGCCTTCGGGAGTTCGTGAAGGGACTGATAGGCCGGGGCGACGGCCACGACGTGATCTCCGGGTTCCAGAAGCGCCGTAAACGAAAGAAGGATCGCCTCTTCGGGTGCGGCGGTCACGACCATCTCCCCTGACAGGTGGCGGTACAGCCCCGCAATCTCCGCAAGGAGCGCCGGATGTCCGTACGGTTCGGTGTATGAGAGTCGCAGGGTATCCCACAGGGCGCGGCACTCGCGATCCGCCATGCCGAGGAGCTCCGCCAGTCCGAGCGGTTCGCAGTCGGACGGCGAAAGCATGTATTTCACGTGGAACTCGTACTTCGCGAAGTAGCGTTCCAGTTGAAATTCCCGAATTCTCATATTCATTCCTCCCGTATATCCGTCATCGGCGGAACACAAACGCATCATAAATTATAGCCCCGCCGCCGCTGAACGGAACTCTCACATTCCGCTCTCCCCGAGCCAGCGCGCGGCGAGAACCTCTTTTCGTTCTCTCGGCAGCCGCTTGACGGCACGCTCGCGTTTCAGCGCCGTCGCTCTGTCGGGAACGCTTTCGCGGTAGACGAGTTCGACGGGGCGCCTGCCCGCCGTATAGCGTGCGCCGCGCCCGGAGTTGTGCGCGGCGACGCGGGATTCGACGCACGTGCTCCAGCCCGTATAGAGGCTCCCGTCCCGGCAGCGAACCATATAGACTTCGCAGGAAGCGTCTCCGCTCACTCTTCCGCTCCACCTCCGTCGTCCGCTCCCGCGATGACGGCCCCGGCGGCGACACGTTCGCCCTCGTAGAGAACGAGGCGCTGCCCCGGCGCGGGTGCGAAAGCAGGAGGTTCGAACGCGACGCGAAGCGTCTTCCCGTCGTATCCGACGACGCTGCAGGGGAGCGGTTCTCCCTGCGAGCGAATTTTCCCTGCGAGCGAGCGAATCTTTCCCGCGAGCGGGCGTTCACTCCCGGCGGTCGAACCGTCGTCGAAAAGCTCCGGAAGCAGGAGATTCACGTCGACCGCATCGACGAAGCGACGGAAGATCCGTTCTCTCGGGACGAGGAAGATCCTGTTTGTCCCGGGGTCGATCCACGACACATAGAGCGGCTCGGGAAGCGCAAGCCCGAGCCCCTTGCGCTGTCCGACCGTGTAAAACGGAATCCCCCCGTGACGACCGAGAACGCGCCCATCCGCGGCGACGAAATCCCCCTCCTCGCGGGAAAGATCCCCGACAGCCTGCCTGTAGTTCCC
>CALFXN010000503.1 GCA_937957815.1 uncultured Synergistales bacterium | reverse complement strand
AATGCAGGGATGAAGCTGCAAGGAGCGGCGGGAGCGTTTCGGTCCACGTTTCTCCGGAGGACGCCGTAAAAGGCGCCGACGCTTTGTACACGGACGTGTGGGTTTCGATGGGAGAAGAGGCGAAGAAAGCCGAACGCGAAGCTCTTCTTCATCCCTACCAGATCAACGAAACACTGATGAAAGCGACAGGGAAGCCGGAAACGATCTTCCTTCATTGCCTTCCGGCCGTCAAGGGACAGGAAGTAACGGAGGATGTCTTTGAATCACCGATGTCGAAGGTCTTCGACGAAGCGGAAAATCGAATGCATACAATCAAGGCGGTTATGGTCGCGACTCTCGGATCATAAACCGCGCGGAAGGAGCGATATATTGGAACAGGGTTCGAGAAAATTCAGATGCGCCGAATGCAACTGCGAGTTCCTCCAGATGCCGAAGGATTCCTCGCCGAGATGTCCGCAATGCCGCGGAAAGACGCTCATCCTGCTCGAAGGCGAGCCCATGGGTAAAAAGGGGTGCAGCGGAAACTGTTCGTCCGGATGTTCCTGCTGTCATTGATGTGACCGATAGGGGAGGGGGATGATATTCTCCCTCCCCTGTTCATAGCACCGTCGTTATTACCGGTTTTATCGAGAAAACGCCCTTCAGCGCAGATAACCTGTTCAGAAACGCTCTGATTCGTCCGGGATCTCCTCTGATAGCCACAAGTTCGAGGCAATGCGCCTCGTCAATGTGAACGTGCGTCGTACAGAGAATGACATCGAGAAATTCGTGTTGCAGATCGTTCAGATCTTCCGAAGTATCGTGTCTGTGATGATCGAAGAGGAGTGTCACCGAACCGTAGACCTTCCCTGTTCCTTCTTCCCACTGGTCCTCGCTGATATACTGTCGTATGAGATGCCGCAGCGCATCCGAGCGATTCGGGAACCCGGATCGCTCGATTCTTTCGTCGAATGACGCCAGCATCTGTTCGGGAACCGCGACGCCGAAACGCAGAAGTTTTTCCAAGTCTTCCACCTCACCTATAGCAGTATCGTACGATCATTATACTCAGAAATGTTCCTTTGCCCGCTCAATCGGTGAGAATGGACGCAGATCGGGCGAAATCCCGTCGGTGTGCTAGAATGTTTCTGCTGTGAGAAAAGAGGGAGGAACGAATCATGAAGCCGTTCGGCCGCGATCCGGAACTTCTCGTGAAACGGATCGTCTCCTGGATACAATCGGAACTCAGAAGAGCGAACGCCAAGAATGCCGTTTTTGGTCTGAGCGGCGGATTCGATTCGGTACACGATGATCCTCCGGATCGAAAACACCGTAGTCTCCTGAAGAGATGTGCGTTTTTTTTCCGAACACCGACGCGGCGCATACCTGCGGTATGCGCGATTGATCCCGAATAAGAGGTGAACAATAAATGTCCGGACATTCCAAGTGGGCAAACATCAAACACAGAAAGGCAGCGCAGGACGCAAAGAGAGGAAATCTCTTCCAGAAACTCGTGAAAGCAGTCATCATCGCGGCAAAGGAAGGCGGCGGCGATCCGGCGATGAATGTCCGCCTCAAAGCGGCGATTGATCGTGCAAAGCAGGCGAGCGTCCCCAACGACAACATCACGCGCGGAATCAAGCGGGGAACCGGCGAAATCGAAGGCGCTGCATACGAAGAGTATACCTATGAAGCCTACGGTCCCAACGGTGTCGCCATCCTGATGGAGATATTGACGGACAACAAAAATCGCACGGCATCGGAGATCCGGGCACTCCTGACCAGGAACGGCGGAGCCCTTGGGGAAGCGGGCAGCGTCGCATGGATGTTCGAAAGAAAGGGCATTATCGAGGTCGTCGGAGAGAATCTGGATGAAGAAACCCTCATGATGTCGGCAATCGATGCGGGTGCGGAGGATATCGAAAAAACGGACTCGGGCTTCGAGGTAACGACCGATCCCGCAAACGTCATCGAGATCCGCGAAGCCTTGGAAAAATCGGGATATTCGATCGAGCGCGCGGAATCGACGATGATCCCGAAGACGACGATAGAAATTCCGAACAAGGAAAAGGCGCAGAAAATGCTGCATCTCATGGAAATACTCGAGGAACACGATGACGTCCAGAACGTCTACGCCAACTTCGATATCTCCGATGAATTGATGGCGGAACTAGAAAACTGACGTTGAGTCTTTCCCGTAGTTTCGGAATCGACCCAGGGCTTGGGCGTCTCGGATTCGGAGTCGTGGAGCGGAAGGGCGGCGTTTTGAAGGCATTGGATTTCGGTTGCATCGAAACGCCACCCCGAATCGACATTCCACGGCGGCTCCGGATGCTTTACGAAAGACTGGAAGAACGAATTTTCCTGCACTCTCCCGATTTCTTCTGCGTTGAACGTCTCTTTTTCGGGAAGAATATCACAACAGCGGAATACGTCTGGCAGGCAAGGGGAGTCGTCCTTCTCCTTGCCGCCCGGAATGATATTCCGGTTTTCGAGCCGCAACCGTCACAGATCAAATCCGTCGTCTGCGGTTACGGTAATGCCGGGAAATCACAGGTTCAGAAGATGGTGCAGCGCCTTCTGGCACTTGATGTCGTTCCAACGCCGGACGATGCGGCGGATGCCCTTGCGGCGGCGTTGACCGGACTTCTGCTCCAGAAAACTGCGTCGCTCTTCGCGTCGGAAGGGGGAGTTCCGTGATCCGTTTTTTGAGGGGGATCGTCTCAGCAGTAACCGAGACAACCGTCGTCCTCGACGTCGGAGGAATAGGATTCGAAGTATCCTGTTCCCTTTCCGCGATCCGAAACAGCGTCATCGGCACGGAACAGGCGATCCCGTGTCTCCTCGTTCAGAATGAAGCGGGAGCTTCTCTTTTCGGTTTCGGAGACGAAACGGAACGCCGCATGTTTCAGGAACTCCTTTCAACGAAAGGCATCGGAGGAAAGATGGCAATAGCGATTCTCCGTATTCTGCCGGTGCAGGATATCCTCACTGCCGTCTCCTTCTCCCGGGAGCAGATATTAATGCAGGTCCATGGGGTCGGGAAACGGACTGCGGAGCGTCTGTGCTTTGAACTCCGAGACAGACTCGAGAAGAACGGCTGGTCGTTCCAGATCGGGGAGCTGCCGCAGCAGAAATCCGGTATCGTTCTCGGAAAAGTCCGCGAGGCGCTTGGGTCTCTCGGATTCTCACAGGGAGATATCGCGGCCGTTCTCGCCCGGATCACTCAGCAACCAGCCACAAGCGAGGAGCCCGACGAGGAAAGCCTTCTGCGCGCGGCGCTCCGTGAGCTGCGGAAGAAGACGGGAGATCGCAGGGCATGACGGGATCGAAAGAACGCCTCTTCGATCGGGAAATCGATTCCGTTGCCGAAAGAGAGATCGATGGCTGTCTCCGCCCGGGAGCGCTCGACGAATTCATCGGACAGGAACGGCTCAAGGAAAAACTCCGGATTTATATCTCCGCCGCAAGGTTGCGAAACGAATCGCTGGATCACACTCTCTTTTTCGGACCTCCGGGGCTGGGGAAGACCACTCTTGCCGGAATTATAGCCCGCGAGATGGAAGGACAATTGAGGATTACGTCGGGACCGGCGATCGAGCGTTCCGGCGATCTCGCCGCACTTCTTTCAAATCTCGAGACCAACGACGTGCTTTTCATCGACGAGATCCACCGCCTTCCGACAGCCGTGGAAGAAATTCTGTACCCGGCGATGGAGGATTATTCGCTTCACATCGTGATGGGAAAAGGCGCTCTCGCAAATTCTATCTGTCTTTCCCTGCCGCGATTCACGCTCGTGGGAGCGACGACGCGTCTCGGTCTGCTCACGTCGCCTCTTCGCGCCCGATTCGGAATCGTCGAACAGCTCTCACCGTACTCGGGAGACGAATTGTCGTCCATCGTCATGCGAGGCGCACGCGTTCTCGGAGTCTCTCTCTCGGAAGAAGCGGCAAAGGCTATCTCCGACAGATCTCGCGGAACGCCGCGGGTCGCACTTCGACTTCTCCGGAGAGTTCGCGATGTCGCCGAAGTCAAAAACGTCTCCCCTGTCGACAGGCAGATAGCGAACATCGCTCTGGACATGCTTGGGCTCGATATCGTCGGACTCGACGACGGAGACCGCCGTATTCTGAAAGTCATCGTCGAGCTTTTCGACGGCGGTCCGGTCGGTCTCTCGACAATAGCTGCCGCCATCAACGAAGAGGCGCAGACGATCGAAGATATCTACGAACCGTACCTCATCCAGCAGGGTTTTCTCGAAAGAACCCCGAGGGGACGGCGCGCCACAAAATCCGCATACGAGTATCTGAAAGTTCCGTATCCAGGATGGAGGACGGAAGAATTGAAACTCTTTTCCGCAGCGGACGAAGAATCATGTGAGGAGAAATGACATGCAGTCGCTGGGAAAAAGTCTTTTCGTTCTTGGTTTGATTCTTATGTTCATGGGCGGAGTCATTTTCCTTTTCGGAAAGATCTCGTTCCCGTTCGGCCGTCTTCCCGGCGATTTCGTCTTTTCCAGAAAGAATGTCACCGTCTTCGCCCCGATGACGAGCATGGTTCTGTTGAGTATCATCATCACGATCGTTCTGAATCTCGTATCCCGATGGTTCAAATAACAGAATCCGGAGGTTATCCATGACGT
This sequence comes from uncultured Synergistales bacterium, assembly GCA_937957815.1. Taxonomy (GTDB): domain Bacteria; phylum Synergistota; class Synergistia; order Synergistales; family Aminobacteriaceae; genus CALFXN01. The sequence goes on along the minus strand of CALFXN010000503.1, from coordinate 9,036 downwards.
ACAGAAAATACCTTTCGATACTCTTCGCATCCTTTTGCGTCGTTCTCACTTTTCTCGCACCGCCATCCGAAGCGTCGACAATCCGCGTTCTCCTCGCAAACGGAGTCTCGTCCGCCGTCATTTCTTCCGCCCGCTCCGTTTCGCTTCAGGATGCGTCAGGAAAGAGAACGACACATCCGCATTCAGTTCACTGCACGCCGGTCTCTTCCCGTTCCGTTCTTGTCGACGGAAAGATGCGCACCCTCCCTCTGACACTGTCATCCTCCGCCCCACTTGCCTTCGGAAAGGCCCGATACCGCGGCGCCATCCGCGTCGTCCCGGCGAGAGCTGGACTTTCGGTCATCAACGTCGTGGACAGCGAAACATACCTTCGCGGCGTTCTGAAAATGGAGGCCAACCCGGCCTGGCCGACGGAAGCGCTCAAGGCACAGGCTATCGTATCGCGGACATATGCACTCCGTAGGGTTTCGGGGTCGGGCGGAAGGGAGTACGATGTATCGGACTCGATCGAATCGCAGGTCTACCGAGGCGTCAATGCGGAAGACCCTCGATGTGATGCGGCGATACGAAGCACTGCGGGGCTGATTCTCAGTTATGCCGGTGCGGTCGCCTTCACCCCGTTCCATTCTGACAGCGGCGGGAACACGGCCGATATCCGGGATGTCTGGGGGGGATCGTATCCCTATCTTTCAGGCGCAAAGGAACCAATCGCATACGATTCTCCGAATTCATCATGGAAAACGCGGCTCCCGGCGGCGACTGTCGAAAGCATCCTTTCCCGCATGAACAAATCCGTCGGACGTGTGACGAATGTTACGGTTCAAAGTTCCGACGCAGCCGGCCGCGCCGTGACTCTTCTCGTTTCGGGATCGAACGGACGCGTCACCGTCAGGGCGCATGACTTTCGCATGGCGGCGGGCCCCTCGGTTCTCCGGAGCACTGCCTTCTCGATCACTCCGGAAGGAGACTCTTCCGTTCCGCGGAAATCCGGAGCGATGACGGCCGGAAGCACGAACAGGGCAATTTCTCCCACTCCCGCACAGGAGAAATCCCGGATAATCCCCGTCTCCTCGACCCCAATGTCGTTTCGTGAAGAAGAGGCACTGACCGCGCTGACGGAAAAGGGGGTATTTTCTGCGGAAGAACTGATCGACATGCTGAAGCGTCCTGAAACCCGCAAGGGATATCTCATCGAGGCAATCAACCGTTCGAAAAATGGCGCACCACAGGGTATTGCCACCATCGTCCCAGCGAATGCCTCCGGCGGCCAATCCTTTCTCTTCACCGGAAGAGGATGGGGACATGGAGTCGGGATGTCGCAATGGGGAGCGAAGTCTCTTGCGGAAAGCGGATGGACGTATACAAAGATACTTCAGCACTATTTTCCGGGAACGGAGTTGACTCGAAGATAGACATCCGTTCTGCCGTCGACCTGCTTCAAACGGAGTCGTACGATTACGAGCTCCCCGAGAAACTCATCGCACAAAATCCTGCGAATCCCAGGGATTCGTCACGTCTGCTTGTCATGCGCCGGAATACGGGAGGGGTTCGGCACTGTTTTTTCAGACAGCTTACGGAGATCATCCGTCCCTCCGATCTTCTCGTCCTGAACGATACTCGGGTTCTGCCGGCCCGTCTTCACGGGACGAAAAGTCCCGGTACGGCTTCCATCGAAATCCTGTTGCTTCGGCCGCAGGATCCCGCGTTCCTGCAGTGGGAAGCTCTCGTCCGACCGGCGCGGCGCATGCATCCAGGGATGCATGTCATTCTCCAGGATGGAACTTCGCTGACGGTTCTCGACGAAATGGACGAAGGAATCCGCATTCTCGGTTTTCCCGAACGGACGGACGTCCTTCCTCTTCTTGATCGTATCGGAGATATTCCGCTGCCTCCATACATCACAAGATCTTCCGCTTCGCGGGATGCATATCAGACCGTTTTCGCAAAGAACTTCGGCTCCTGCGCGGCTCCGACGGCAAGCCTCCATTTCACGGAGTCCCTTCTCGACTCGTTGCGCGCATTGGGAGTCCGAACGGCATGGATCACTCTCCACGTCGGACTCGGAACCTTTCGTCCCGTTTCAGTAACCGATATTCGCCATCACCATATGCATTCCGAATGGTGTTCTCTTCCGGATGCCGCTGTCGCCGAGGTTCTCGCCTGCAAGAAACGCGGCGGACGAGTCATCGCGGCGGGGACGACGGTCGCACGCACACTCGAGAGCTTTGCACGCGACGACGGCAGCCTCGCCGCCGGAAGGCGAGATACGTCCCTCTTCATCTTCCCAGGATACCGGTTTCGCGTCATCGACGGCCTGATCACGAATTTTCATCTGCCGAAGAGTACGCTTCTGATGCTCGTCTGCGCTTTCGGCGGATATGAAAGCGTCATGCATGCCTACAGGGAAGCCGTCTCCATGCGATATCGCTTCTTCTCCTTCGGAGACGCGATGATGCTCCTGTAACAGCTGAAAGGTGGGATGATATCCATGTGGGTCTGGAAATGCGTCGCACCTCACCCTCCGATCATCGTACCGGAGGTAGGGCAGGGAAGGGAATCCGATGCGCACGCCACAATTTCTGCGATGAACCGGCTCTCATCGATTCTCTCTCCGCTTGTTCCGGATGTCGTTTTTCTGCTTTCTCCGCACGCCCCCTGTTCCGAAGGTCTCGCTTTCACGCTCGCGGACCGCTACAGCGGGAATTTTTCACAATTCGGAGCCCCCGAGCGGAGATTCGGCTTCCACGGAGACATCCCAGCGGGTGAAGCGCTCGCCCGGAGCCTGTCGCAAACCGTTCCCGTCAGAGTGCTTCACTCGCGCGAGGCGAGACTCGACCACGGTTGCATGGTTCCGCTTTCTTTTTTTCCGAAATCATGGGAGAACAGAGTCTCTCTGATCGTCGCCAATCCCATCGGGCTGGAACCGGAAGTGGCATACCGTGTCGGCGAACTTCTGCGGTCTTTCGAGGGAAGAGGACGGTGGGGGCTCCTCGCGAGTTCCGACCTTTCCCATCGTTTGAGTCCGGAGGCGCCGGCCGGATATGATCCGATCGCGCATTCCTTCGACGATGTCGTCGTGCACGCAATAGAGGAGGGAAGCGGGACGGAGCTCCTTTCCCTGCCTGAATCCCTGATCGAAAGAGCCGGAGAATGCGGGTACAGATCCGTCGCCGCGTTTCTGGGACTCTCGGGAGGGGAACGGACTTCCGTCCTTTCGTATGAAGGCCCGTACGGAGTCGGTTATTGCGTGGCGTACACGATTCCGGAGCGGTCAGTCTATCTTCCGGCGCTCGCCCGTTACGCAGTCGGAGAGATGCTCTCGAAGAAACGGATTCCCCCCACGCCCCCAATCCTCGATCCTTCCTATACGACGGCGAAGGCGTGTTTCGTCAGTTTGAAGACATGCGACGGCAATCTCCGGGGGTGTATCGGAACGATTCTTCCGCAACAGAATTCCCTCGTCGCGGAGGTTATTTCCAATGCCATATCGGCGGCTCTCCGTGATCCGCGTTTTCCACCCGTCGACATCGAAGAGCTCCCGAGGCTCGGATTTTCAGTCGATGTCCTTTCGGAACCGGAAGATGTCACGAATCTCGAAGACCTCAACCCGAGAAAATTCGGAGTCATTCTCGAGCACGGCTCCAGGAGGGGAGTCCTGCTTCCCGACCTGGAGGGAATCGATACCGTCGGGGAGCAGATTCGCATCGCCGCTGCGAAAGCGGGCATTCGTGCCCCCGAAGAGGCTTCGGTTTCCAGATTCACCGTCGAGCGCTTCGCGGAACGGCAGGAAGCGTGAGCGACGGAGACCGCCCCATGAAGAAAAACGCCGACTGGTGGCATAACGAAGGCGATGTGACATGCTGCGACCTGTGTCCGCACGCGTGCCGCGTTCCGGATGGGAAGACGGGACGATGCGGGGTCCGACGGAATATCGGTGGAACGCTGTTCGCGGAAAACTACGGACGCGTTTCCTCCGTATCGATGGATCCCGTGGAAAAGAAGCCGTTATATCACTGGCGTCCCGGAACCCGTGTTCTTTCGTTCGGCACCGTGGGATGTTCGATGGCATGCCCCTTCTGCCAGAATTGGGAGATCGCTTCATGGGAACCGACGATCGTCCTGCGGGAGATGACCGTTCGGGACGTCGTCCATCTTGCGGTCCTGCATGACGCGCGTGCGGTCGCTTTCACGTACAACGAACCGCTCGTCTGGTACGAATTTGTTGAAGAGTGCTCCGCTGCGCTCAGGAACGCCGGGATCGCCGTCGTTCTCGTCAGCAACGGAATGATTCGCGAATCTCCCCTTCGAAAAATGATCCCGTTTCTTTCGGCCGCCAACATCGACGTCAAATCGTTCGATCCCGACATTTACCGTTTTCTCGGAGGCGACCTTGAAACCGTTGTCAGAAACGTCGAGCTCCTTCACGCAGCAGGGATTCATACGGAAATCACGACGCTTGTCGTTCCCAACATAAGCGACGATATTGCGATATTCGACCGCGAGATCGCGTGGCTCGCCTCGGTCTCTCCGGACATTCCCCTGCACGTGACCCGCTACTTTCCACGTCACCTCTGGACGAAAGCTCCTACAACCGAACTTCTTCTCGAAGAAATGGTTCGCCGGGCGAAAAAAGTCCTCAGATATGTGTATGCCGGAAACATCGACCACAGGACGGATTCGCGATGTCCCGACTGTGACGCCCTGCTCGTGGCGCGGAAGGGGTACGATGTCTCCATCGTCGCGTTGAGATCAGACGGAACCTGCGCTGAATGCGGAAGGCGGCTCCCGTTCATTCAGGAGGATAAGGGGACACGACATCCATGAAATGGTTCTGGATTCTCTGCGATCTGTTCTTCATCATTTGCGCGCTTGCGCTCGTTTACACGTTCTGCGGCATTTCGACGGAAGAATGGGATCGTCTCTTCCCGCTCGGTTCGGGCTCTCCGGTCCGGGTATTCATCGCTCCGGGAAAGAACGGCCGGGAGATCGCAGATGTATTCCGGTCGGCGGACATCGTTCCTTCCGCGCCGGAACTCGCCCGATGGCTCCACAGATTCGCTCTTGACCGTTCCTTCAGACCCGGAACGTATTCCGTGCGGAAAGGGACTCCGTGGGAGGTCGCACGTCAGCTCAGGAGTGCGGTCCCCGAGCGGATCACTCTCACGATCGTTCCCGGAAGCGACCTTTTTTCCCTCGGCGATACGGTATCCGCTTCTCCTCAGATATTGAGAAAAGTTCTCGCCGACGACTCGTTTTTCCCGGCGCAGCTCTTGTCGCTGTTGCCGGCTTCCGCTGATCAACGAATTGCATTCCTGCTCCCCGAAACGTATGATGTCCCGGAACAATCCTTTGCCGCCCTCGTGAAAACGTCGTCGGTGCTTTGGCAAAACCGTCTGTTCGACAGGCTGAGTGGGCTTACGTCACGGGACATCCTCGAAGCGGCGATCATTGCATCGCTTGTGGAACGCGAAACGTCACGCGAATCCGAACGTCCGAGAATCGCCGGCGTCATTCGTAACCGTCTCGGGATCGGAATGCCCCTCCAGATCGACGCAACCGTCGTGTATGCGTGGAAACGCAGGGGGAGGACGATCACCAGGGTTTTGCATAAAGATCTCGAGATTGATTCCCCGTTGAATACGTACCGCATTACGGGATTACCGCCCGAACCGATCTGCATTCCGTCGGAAGGCTCATGGAAAGCGGCTCTGCAACCGGAGGAAAACGACTTTTTGTACTATGTTCTGAAAAAAGACGGATCGCACGTATTTGCGAAGAAGTATTCGGAACATCTTCGCAACATACGTGTCATTCGACGCTGACGGAGAAAAGACAATGGATGATTTTGCGCCTGTTACCGTACATCTCGAAACCCCTGCGGCGATCACGCTGCTGAGTTGGATTGTGGCCGACTGCGACGGCATCGGATACGTCACGACCGAAGACCCTTCCCAAGGCGTCGTGTCCATCTATTGCCTCCCCGGGAATATCGCCCGCATCGAAATCCTCCTCTCTTCGCTCCGGGAGGAAGGTTTTCCGGTCGTCTCATGGAACCGGGAGAATGAAATCCGGAAGGGGAAGGCGTCATGACGATATCGCACTATGCCGAACTTCTTCTTGATGACATCGTTTCCCGAAAACCGCGAACGTCCTGGCTCCTGAATGATCTCTACGCGGAGCGGACTGCGTGCCATTCGTGGCTTCTCGAGGATTCGAAGATAACGGAAAGCGTCTCTTCGTTTTCGAGCGGCGTCGCATCGAGAGCCGTCTCGCCATCGGGGACGCTCCTTTCTTTCCGGTCGGAAGCCACATTTTCAAACGCACTCGCCTGCATGGACGATATCTTCGGAGACACTTCCGCCAAAGCCGCACGGGCAGAAAGCGGGGATCGCGAAGCTCTTTTCTGCGGAGACGCCCGTTCGCAGGTTCTTCTTCCGGGCATTATCCGCGAGCTCGATTCGATGATCCGGTCATCTTCCTCGACTGTCAGACAGGTAACGCTGCGTTTCGATACGGGTGTGAAGGAAAAACTGATCTTCCCGGGAGAGAATTGCGTCAGGAACGAAACGGCGATCCGGACATCCCTCTCCCTTCACATTACAGTGTCGGACTGCGACGGAATGCAGACTGCATCCGACCTCATCGCGGGCGTTGCGGGGTGTGAATCATTCCTTCGGGACAACGATCTCTTCGAAAGAGCGAAGAGCCTTGTCGAACGAGCGGTGAACTTTCTTTCCGCGCCGAAATGCCCCGCAGGGAGATTCCCGGTCCTGCTTTCCGGAAAGACCGGAGGAACGATGATACACGAAGCCTGCGGCCACGGACTCGAAGCGGACATCGTCATGAAGGACTTTTCCGTCTTTCGGGATCGTCTCGGAGACACGGTCGCATCGCCTTTCGTCACGATCGTCGACGATCCGACATCGCCGTGCGCCTACGGCGGGTACGGTTGCGACGATGAAGGGACTCCGTCCCGGAGAACCGTTCTCGTAGACCGGGGGGTGTTGAACGGCTACCTGACGGACAGGGAAACCTCCGCCAAAATGAGTCTTCCGCTCACGGGAAACGGAAGGCGGGCGTCTTTTCGCCACGTTCCGATACCGAGAATGAGCGCCACCTCTCTCCTCCCCGGTCCAGAGAGGGAAGAATCGATCCTGGACGGCATGGGAAACGGACTGTATGTTACCCGGCTCGGAGGGGGAGAGGTCGATCCCACGACGGGCGATTTTGTATTCCAGGTTACGGAGGGATTCCAGGTGCAGGCCGGAAAGGTTCGCAACCCGGTCCGGGGGGCGCTGCTGGTCGGAAACGGTCCCGATGTTCTCAAGTCAATCGCCGCAGTCGGAGACCGCATGGAACTTTTCCCGGGGTATTGCGGAAAGAATGGGCAGGACGTTCCTATTTCCGACGGTCAACCCGCATTGCTTATACCTGATATCGTTGTCGGAGGAGAATAATTCGATGGCCCGGAATACCGACGTTCCCTCATCTTCTTCCAGAAAGCGAAACAACGACCAGAAGCAGGAAAAAAACACTGTGTCCCTCGTCATCGAAGCGATTGTATTCCTTCTCCTTTCGGGAAGCGTGTACGTTCTTGCGTCCCTTCTGACTCCGTGGACGGGAATCTGGGGAAAGAATATCACGACGGCGCTCGTCTCCAGATTCAGCGGTTCGATAGTCATTCCTTCTCTTTTCGTGTTCTTTGTTCTCGCTTCGGTGTTCTTCAAACGCCCGATCCGACGTTTTTTTCTTCAGACAATGGCAACTCTGCTGCTCTTTGTCGCGAGCGCTTTTCTCCTCGGTCTCCTTCACGCGTCGGGAGTCCATTGTACGCATCCTGTCTTTCGCCCGGGAGAACTCGGTTCATTCCCTTCGTCGTTTTTCCTGAAGAACTGCGGCGCCTTTGGAAGCATCCTGATCGGCTTCGTGGCAATATCAATTTCCTCCATGCTGTACGGTCTCCTTGATCCCAGGGTGGTCCTCGCGGGAGTCCGAAGTCTCTTTCTCAGGGTCGCAAATATGGTCCCGAATCCGCTTCGGAAAGAAGCGTCCGCCCCTTTGAACGCTTCTGCCGGAACCATCAATAGGTGTCCGGATGCCCCCTCGACGATGAATGTCTCGGACATCTCCGAAGAAACACCGTATCAGTCCACGACGCCTGCCGACGATATTTCTGGGATTCGGGCGCCGGAAGAAAGAGACGCATCGAGTGACGAGAACCCCGAACCCGAATTCGATGTGCCGGACACTCCGCAGACGGGAACGACGCCCGCGGGATTTCCGCCGTCACTCGATCTCTTCGGGCCGTCGGTTTCTCCCGTCACGCCCGAACAATCTGAAAGCATCGTAACCCAGGGAAACGGGATCATTTCGACGCTCGCCGATTTCGGAGTCGAGGCCGAGCTCGCGGAGACGATCGTCGGTCCGACGGTCATACAGTTTCAGTTGCAGCTCGCTCCCGGGATCAAGGTCAGCAGAATATCGGGTCTCGCAAATGACCTCGCACTGACGCTCGCCGTTCCCGCGCTTCGCGTCGAGGCTCCCATACCCGGGAAACCGTTTGTCGGAATCGAGATCCCGAATCCCAAACGGCAGGGAATTTCCCTCCGAACGATTCTCGAGTCCGCTTCCTTTCAGAACACGGAATTCCGACTCCCGCTTCCCATGGGAGTCCGGATCGACTCCCGGCCGCTCGTAATCGGTCTCGAAGAGTTGCCTCACCTTCTCGTGGCCGGAACGACGGGCTCCGGAAAGAGCGTTTTCGTCAACGCGTGCATCAACGGACTATGCGCGTGCAGACCCCCTTCCGAACTTCGTTTTCTGCTCGTCGATCCGAAGCGAGTGGAGTTCAGCATCTACGAACATCTGCCGCATATGCTGACAAAGCCGGTCGTCTCCGCGAAAAAGGCGGTCCAGGCGCTTGCACGTGCGGCAAGGGAAATGGAGTCGCGGTACGAGACGTTCGCGTCCGCGCGAGGCCGGAATCTCGACTCGTACAATGAACGCGTCCTTCCAACGGATCGGCTTCCGTCCATC
>CALFXN010000502.1 GCA_937957815.1 uncultured Synergistales bacterium | reverse complement strand
CTCGGAATCCCCTTCAGCGGATCCGACTCCGTTTCAATGTCGCTTTCGCTCGACAAATACCTTACGAACAGAGCGCTCGCCGGAGAGAGCGTTCCCGTTCCGAAAGCCTTTCTCTTCAGGAAAGGCGCACGTGTGTCGCTTCCGGAACAGGAGACGCGATGGGTCGTCAAACCGCGCTTCGAGGGCTCTTCGAAGGGGATCTTTCCCGATTCCCTCGTGAAAGACGAATCCGAGGCCCGCGCGCGTGTCGACCGCATCTGGTCGCTCTACGACCAGGACGCCATCGTCGAGGAGTTCCTTCCCGGGGACGAGATCACCGTCGGCATCTTCGGCAACGAGGAGCCTTGGGCAGGAGGCATGATGCGGATCGCGCCGACGGCGAAAGAGGAAGGGACGTTCCTTTATTCGCTCGAACACAAGCGCGACTGGAAAAACCGCGTCCGGTACGAAGGACCGGACATGATCCCCGCGGAAGTGCGCGAAAAGGCCGAAGCGTGCGCCCTTATGGCGTTCCGCGCGCTCGAACTGCGGGATGTCTCCCGGATTGACCTCCGCCTCGACGCGGCGGGAAATCCGCACGTCATCGACGTGAATCCCCTGCCCGGACTCTCTCCGACCTACAGCGACCTTCCGATCCTTTACAGGCTGAGCGGCGGGACGTACGCCGACATCATCAAAACGATCCTCTCCCTCGCGCTCCGGAGAAATGGCATTTCCCGATCGGTCCTTCCCCTCAAACCCGCTGAGAAACGGAGCGTGAACGAATGAGCCCCATGCAGACGCACACCGAAGACGCACCGCTCTCTTCGGAGCCTCCCGAACCTCCGGAACGCATCCGTTCCCGGGGAGTCGTCCCTGTCGCCGTCGCGGTCGAGGACGGAAGCCGTCCGGATGTTTCGGACGCTCTCCGGTGCCGTATGCACGTTCTCGACGCCCTCTCCCGCCTCGGGTTTTCCGCGGTTCCCTTCGACGTCAGGAAGGGCGATTTCGCTGACGCGCCCCTTCTCCTGCGACGCATCGGAGACGTCTCGCCGCTCGTCGTCTTCAATCTCTTCGAAGGCTTCGGCGACGACAGCTCCCTCGAAAATGTCTTCTGCCGCCATCTCGACTCTTCCGGCGTTCCGTACACGGGGAACGGGCCGGATGCGCTCGCCCTATGCCGCGACAAGGAAACTGCCCGAACGCGGCTCGAACTTTCGGGCGTTCCCGTCCCGATGGGGATCAGGGTCCGCAATCCATCCGATGTGACGAAAGTCCCCTTTCCCGCTCCGTACTTCGTCAAGCCCGCATGCGAGGACGGGAGCGTCGGGATCGACGATTCTTCGCTCGTGCGCGACGCCGGCGACCTTCCCCGCGTCGTCGTCGAAGGGTTGGCCCGATACCCGGAAGGACTCCTCGTCGAAGAGTTCCTCGGAGGTCGCGAATTCTCGGCCGCATTCCTCGAGGGCGACCGTGAGCCGCTCGGAATTTCCGTCATCGACTACGCGCGATACCGGGATGTACCCCCCTACCTCAACTACTCCTCAAAGTGGGATCCGGCGTCGCCCGAATATGCGATCATTCCCGAATCCGCAGATCTTCTCGCACCCGACGTCGTACGTCGCGTGCGGGATCTCGCGGAACGTGCGGGAACGGCCCTCGGCTGCCGGGGTTACTACAGGGTCGATCTCCGCGAAAGGTCCGGCGACGGGGATGTCTGCGTCATCGACGTGAACCCGAACCCCGATATCTCGAAAGACGCCGGAATGGCGCGTCAGGCCTCCCGCAACGCCATTCCGTACGACGCGCTGATCGGCCGCATCGTCGACGCGGCGCTCGCGAACGGAAATCCGGCCGGAAGGATCCTGAAGGGAAAGGCGGTGAAACGCCGTGTCGCCTGAAGACTTCGGGCGGTATCTCGCCATGGCCCGTCGGACCAATGCCTTTTCCGAAGACGAAATCGCAGTACTCGACGAAGTCCTGCGCGCGTGTGCCGAAGCCCCGGGCCGCGACTACACGCTTCTCGACGCTGAAGAGTGCGGAATCGCGGGGGGATTTCTGATCTACGGTCCGACACCGATGACGGATTTCGCCTTCGATCTCTACTGGATCGTCGTCGATCCGTCGCAACAGCGGAAGGGCGTCGGACTCGCACTCGACGACGCGATGTGCGCCGCGCTCCTCGCCGGGGCGGAAAGAGCGGTAATCCGCGTGGAAACGGCGGGGCGATCCGACTACGACGGACAGAGACATTTCTACGAACGCGCGGCTTACAGGGAGTGCGGACGCATTCCCAACTTCTATTCGGAGGGTGACGATCTTGTCCTCTATTGCAAGGAAATCCGACGCCACATCGACTAGGAACGCCATGCTCCCCCTCCGCCCGAGGGTCGGAAGGAGCGAACCGTCCGGAGACATCCGTCGGGAGTCGACGGCCCCGGCGCTCTGGAACGACTGGCGCTGGCAGATGGAACACCGCATCACGACAGCCGACGACCTGTCGCGGATACTCACGATGTCCCGGAACGAGGCCGCGATCGTCAAAAAGAGCCTCGCGACGCTCCGGATGGCGATCACGCCCTACTACGCGAGCCTGATCGACCACGGGGATCCCAACTGTCCGATCCGGCGCCAGGCGGTGCCCACGCTCAAGGAGACTCTGATCGCGTCGACGGATCTCCTCGACCCGCTCCACGAGGACGTCGACTCTCCGGTCCCGGGTCTGACGCATCGTTACCCGGACCGGTGCATCCTCCTGGTCACGGACCAGTGCTCGATGTACTGCCGCCACTGCACGCGAAGGCGTTTCGCCGGGCAATCGGACCATGCCCGTTCCCGGGAGGAGATCGAGGCGTGCATCGCGTACGTCCGCAGGACTCCGGAGATCCGCGACGTTCTCGTCACGGGAGGGGATCCGCTCACGCTCTCCGACGAGACGCTCGAATGGATCCTCGGCGAAATCCGCGCCATTCCCCACGTCGAGATCATCCGGATCGGAACGCGCGTCCCGGTCGTCCTGCCCATGCGGATCACCGACTCCCTCTGCGGCATGCTCCGGCGCTTCCACCCGCTCTGGATCAACGTCCAGTTCAACCATCCCCGCGAAATCACGCCGGAGTCGTCGCAGGCGTGCATCCGCCTCGCAGACGCGGGAATCCCCCTCGGGAACCAGTCGGTCCTCCTCAGGGGAATCAACGACTGTCCGTACATCTTCCGGGAACTTAACCAGAAACTCCTGAAGATCCGCGTCCGCCCCTACTACATCTACCAGTGCGATCTCTCGCGCGGCATCGAACACTTCCGGACATCCATCGGCAAGGGAATCGAGATCATGGAGTTCCTGCGCGGTCACACGTCCGGGCTCGCAGTCCCGACATTCGTCGTCGACGCCCCCGGGGGGGGCGGCAAGATCCCCGTCATGCCGAACTACGTCGTCTCGAGGTCCGACCGGAAGACGATCCTGAGAAACTACGAGGGGGTCCTTACGGTCTACACGGAGCCGGACGACAACCAGAGCCGGTGTCCGGGAAACTGCAAGGAACTGTGCGAACGGCAGAAGGGGTTTTCGTCGGGCGGCATCCAGTCGCTCCTCGACGGCAGCCGGATCGCCCTCGAACCCGAGGGGCTTGCCCGGAACGCCAGAAGGCGCGCCGCGAGAGGCGAATAGCGGCGAAGGGGGCCGGTACCGGCCCCCTTCGCCATGCTCCGGTTCAGTCCATCCAGACGGAAAAACTCATGCGGCGAACCGTTCCGCCGAGGTCGAGCCGGAACACGATGTCCACATACCCCGATTCGTCCTCGTAGCGCATTTCGTTGTCCCGCTCTTCGGCGGGAGCGCCGAGTTCCCGGATGACGGCGCTCTTCGGCGACCCGACACGCACGTTCTTTCCGAAGACGAGCTTCGGCGTCGTCGCGACGAGATTGACGAGGAGCTCCTTGTCGGAATCACGGTACACCACCGCCTGCGCTCCCTTCGGCCCGAAGTCCATCGACACGAGTTCATACGTGTAGTTCGGGTCGTGCGGACTCGTGTGCTTCGTAACGCTCCGCTCTGACGGAGCTCCGAGCGCCTCCGTCAGGGACGCTTCCATGTTGCCGTATCGCTCGATCGTCCGTTCCATAAACCGCGCGACCTTCTCGAAAGACGTTTCCGAAGACGCAGGCAAAACGGAAAAAACCGCCAGCAACGCACCCATGAGCACGTACCGAACAATGCACGCCACCTTCCGACACCTCCCCGAACGAAGCGGCTTCCACGCGGATTTTTCTTCCGCACCCTCCTGCGTTCCGGCGGGGTCCCTCAGTCCGCCGAAGTCCGCCCTTTCCTTGAAAAGAATACCATGAAGGGAAGCGCGCACAAGGGGAGAGACGCGACGATGGTCATCGTCGCCTGGATCCCGAAATGGTCGGCCACAAAACCGAGCGGCCCGGTCAACAGGTTCGCGATGCCCCACGAGAGCCCCATGACGATCGAACTCGCCATGCTCCGGGATTGCGGCGCCATTTCCTGCGCGAGGGCCGCCGTCACGGGAAGGGTCGCGTTCGCGGCGGAGACGCCGACGAGATAGAGCGCGATCGAGATCGCCCCTTTCGTCATGAGCGCCGGAAAGAGCGCGACCGACGATACGGCGAGCAGCAGCGTCAGCGTCCATCGCTTCCCCAAGCGGTCGGCAAGCTTCCCGCCGATCACCATCGCTATCGTGCTCGCGAGCATCATCAGGAAGAGAATCGATCCGACGGCAGTGATATCCCCTCCGTTCGCCGAAATCTGGATGGGAAGGAAAAACCTGACGCCCTGGCTCGTCGCGTCGCGGGCCACGGAAACCGCCCAGATCGGAAAGATCGTCGCGAAGACCGATGTCAGCGCGCCGAGGATCCCCTGCCGTGCGGCAGGCGCGGACGGGGGATCGTCGCTGAACCTGGGCATGTAGCGGAAGATGCAGCAGGCGAGAATCAGAACGGGAATCGTCGCTACGAAAGGAAGCGCCGGAAGTCCGAGACTCTTCGCCATCGCCACGGCGAAGAGCGGGCTCAGCGTGACACCGACGTTTCCCGCGACGCTGAAGATCGCGAGCGAGGATGTCAGGCGCTCTCTCGAAACGACGTGACCGACGCTGCCGTTTCCCTGGGGGTGGAACGACGCGCTCCCGAGTCCCCAGAGAGCGGCGAACAGGAGAGCGAACCCGTAGGATGGAGAATTCGGCAAAAGCGTCGCCCCGAGGCACGTCAGGATCGGGCCGATCGTGATGAGCCAGCTTCGGGTCGTCCGGTCGGAAAGGTACCCCATGACGGGCTGACAGAACAGGTGGACCGTCCCCACGACGGTATTGAGAAGTCCGGCCTGCGCCATGCTGAGTCCGAGGCGTCCGATGATTCCAGGGACGAAGGTCGGCAGAAATGACGCGTACAGGTCGTTGAAAAAGTGCGCAACGGACAGGAGAGAGAGCTTGAAACCCGAGCTCCGGATACGGATCGAGCGGTTCGGCATGAAACGACCTCCAGAGAAACGAATATTCGTATTATCGCACCATCCGCGGTAACATATCACAGAAGTTTGGAATTATACAGTATTCACATCTCATTGCGACGAATTTTTCGCGAAAACCGCCAGCCATACGCAGGGTGGCTCTTCGCTCGTCCACTCGATCCGGTGACGACAACGCGCCGGAAGAAAGATCGAATCCCCGCGACGAAGCGACACTCCCGTTCCGTCGCCGAAGGAAAGCTCCGCCTCTCCGTCGAGAAGCGCGACCCACTCGTCCTCGTCCTGGTCGTACCAGAATCCCGGCGGCGACGACTGGCCGGTCGACACGATCCGCTCGACCCGGACGCTCCCGGTCCGGAGCAGGACATCGAGCCGTTCCTCCGCGTCCCTTGGCGGAAGGGGGCGCGGCAGCGCAAACAGGTTGATCGGTTCCAGGCACATGAGAAGCGACGCTCCTTTCACTGGTTTTCGGGCACTCCCTTGAGATACCGGCCGCAAGGGAGTATAAATTTCCGGGTAGAGACCCTACGCACCACATTCTGGAGGTGGACGGCATGAGACGCAAGTGGATACCTGTGATTTCCGTACTCTTCGTTCTGATAGATCGGAAGAGCACACGTCTGAACTCCAGTCACGTGGCCTTA
>CALFXN010000501.1 GCA_937957815.1 uncultured Synergistales bacterium | reverse complement strand
CTGTCGGCCTGGTCGGCGCTGAACGGGGCGGATTGCTGACCGAACGCCTCCGCACCAGACCGGACTCCCTGATCCTCGTCGACGAATTCGAGAAGGCGCATCAAGATGTTCAACTTGTCTTCATGCAGCTTCTCGAAGAGGGGCGTCTCACCGACGGAAGGGGCGAAACGGTGAACTGCGCCAACGCAGTCGTCGTGATGACGACAAACGCGGGCTTCACGGCCAAGGGGACGATCGGGACACGGCAGGCTGCCATGGGATTCAACTCCGGCCCGAAAACCGCGCTCGATGACGCGGACAGCAAGGCGCGGCTTTTCCTGTCGAAGTTTTTCCCGCCGGAGATTCTGAACCGGTTCGACAGCGTCGTTCTCTTCAATCAGCTCGGCGAGCAAGAAATCGGAGGGATCGCCGACCTTCGCACCGCGGAAGCGATTCGAACCGCCGAAAAGCGCGGATACGCAGTGACGGTCGGCAAGGATGTCAGAAATCTCGTTCTCGAGCGTTCCGACATCACCCATTATGGAGCGCGCGACATCGCCCGCACCGTTCGAGATCTCGTAAAGTTGCCGATCTCGCGCTTCATGCTTTCGGGCGAAGGCGCAAAAACGGGGCGTTTTGCGCTCTCCGTCACGGACAAAGAGGTGACGGCGCACGCCGTGAACGCGCCGAAACTCGCACCCGGCGGGAGGGCGCCACAAGGGAACCCTTAGTTATCCTGAAACGCGGGGGCCGCCGCCCTGCCGCGTCGAAGAGGGGTTCTCTCGAATACGGGAACCCTTCTTCGACGGCAGTACGGAAGAAAAATACATGAAATACAAAAAAACCATAATCACGGCATTTCGTTTAAACATTATTGACTCTTATTATTTTGCATCATATAATTCTTTACAATATTGCTTTAGAGGAGATGGGCCGATGCTCGACGAATTCTGGAAAGACCGCCTCTCAGGAGCGCACAGCGCAAAGAAGGACGCCCCCCGAACGCCGTATGAACACGACTACGGCCGCGTAATCCATTCAGCGGCGTTCCGTCGTCTCCAGAACAAGACGCAGGTTCTGGGCCTCGGAGACAGCGATTTCTACCGGACGCGCCTGACGCACTCGATGGAGGTCGCGCAGATCGGCGCGGGGATTACGACGTTTCTCGGCCATCGACTCAAAGATGACCCGACCGACATACGCGACATTCTGCCGGACGACCGCCTGATCCAGGCCATCTGCCTCGCGCACGACATCGGCAATCCGCCCTTCGGCCACGGCGGCGAGGTCGCTTTGAACGAGATGATGCGCGCTTCTGGCGGTTTCGAGGGAAACGGCCAGACGTTACGGATTCTCTCAAAGCTTGAAAATTATTCGGAGAGCTTCGGCATGGACCCGACGCGGCGCATGTTGCTCGGAGTCCTCAAGTACCCCGCCGCCTACAGCGACGTCTGCAACGAAGACGCGTATTCCAGCGAGTCGAATCCGAAGCGGTACACACCGCCGAAGTGCTACCTCGACGACGAACGCGATGTCGTGGACTGGATCCTCAAACTGCTTGAGGAAAAAGATCGCGTTCTCCTGACGACGAGCCTTGTGACAGAAGCGGGAAAACATTCGAAGACGCGGTTCAAGTCGCTCGACACCTCGATCATGGAGCTTGCGGACGACATCTCCTACGGCGTTCACGACCTCGAGGACGCCGTGTCGCTCAGGCTCATCACCGAAAGACACTGGAACGAGACTCTGAAAAGCTTCAGTAATGCCATTCCGACAGGAGTCATCGATCTCGACGCAATACGGACGAATCTCTTCAGCGAACACGAACACACTGTCAAGCACACGATCGGCGATCTGGTGCATTTTTTCGTGTCCAACTCGAAGATCTCCGAACAGGATACCGGTTTTTCGACGCCGCTCCTGAAAAACATCGTGACGCTGGAACCGAAAGCCCGCGTAGTGCTCGAATTCCTGACGCAGCTCGTCCGGGAACGGGTCATCGCCAGTCAGACCGTCCAGCTTCTGGAATACAAGGGACAGAAGATCATCAAGCTGCTCTTTTCGGCGCTCGGCGAAGATCCGGCGCGTTTCCTGAACGAATCCGCGCGGAAAAAGTATTCCGACGCACAGAATGGCACGCCGCGGATGCGCGTTCTCTGCGATTATATCGCCGGGATGACCGACGAATACGCGGCGCGCCTGTATTCGATGATTTACATGCCGGGCTCCGGCTCGGTTTTCGACCGTCTGTAGCCGGCTTCCCGGAGATTCCGGAGTTCCAGGCGAATGCGGATAAAGGAAGCATCGGCCGCCGCCAGAGATTGAGGGG
>CALFXN010000500.1 GCA_937957815.1 uncultured Synergistales bacterium | reverse complement strand
CGGGGCCGGAGCTTTCCGGCGCGCGCCCGGCCGCGAACGCTCGCGGCCGGGCGGATGACGATCGTGGGGATTCGGATCCCTAAAGGTAGTGCGGGGTGCGGTGCGTCAGGACCTCGCAGCCGGTGTCGGTAATCAGGATCATGTCCTCGATGTTGAACCCGGCCGTACCCTCGATATAGCACGGAACCTCGACGCAGAGGATCATCCCGGGCTCGAGGGGGCGTGTTTCCGTCGCCGTGATGAACGGCGCCTCCGCGGTCTGCGGCCCCATGCTGATGCTGTGGCCCAGGTGCCCGCGGCGATAGCAGTCGTATTCGGCCCTTACGTGGTCGAACCCGGTCCGGAAGAGCTCCGAGATCGGCATCCCCGGAACGGCGGCCGCGATCATCCGTCGCTGCGCCTCGCAAAGACGGTCCTTCAGAGCGACGAGTTCGGGATCCGCGTCGCCGACGATCCACGACCGCGACGTATCGGTCGTGTAGAAATCGAATTCCGCGTTGACGCCCCCGTCGAACTTGAAGACGTCACCGTCCGCGATCCGCCGCTCCCCACCCGCTCGAAGCATACTCGCGTTCGCGCCCGTAGTGAACATGCTCCAGGAACTCGGCGCGCAGACGCCCGAGGCCATGACGTTCTCCCGGAAGACCTGCGCGACATCACGCTCGGTCGCCCCGACGCGGACGGCCTCGCTCGCGCGAAGCAATGCCCGGTCCATGACCTCCGTAAGCGTCCGGAAGGTCACGATCTCCTCGGCCGTCTTGACGCTTCTCGCCAGGATCAGGAGCGGCGAGACGTCGACGAACCGGGCCTTCGGGAAAAGATCGACGAGCTTCCGAAAGAAGGGTTCGGGAACGAAATCCAGCTCGATCCCGATCGTCCCGTCCGAGACGCCGATGTCGCGGACGCACCGCGCGAGCGCGTCGAAGAACGTCACGAAGGTCGTATCCCGATCCAAGCGTTCCGCGCGCGAGACGATCTCCCCGTACTCGCGCACCCCCACCCAGCTCGAATACGGGACGGCCCTGATTCCCTCGAGCTTCTCGAGCATCGTCGGATGCTCGAAATCCATGCAGACGACGAAGGGCTCCTCCTCCGCGCGCGTCGAAAGGACGACGGAGGCCATCGTCGGCTGACGCGAAACGGTGTGCTGGTGGCTCGCCGCTCCCGTCGCGTAATGGAAGTTTTCGGGGGACGACAGGATCGCCCCGTCGATATGACGCTCCCGAAGCAGCTCCTGGACGCGATGCCGCTTGGATTGCATTCGGCGCCTCCGTCTCGGGCTACACGTGGTAGAACAGCGGGGCGCCGGGGCCGAGCGGCCAGCCCATCAGGTACCACACGACGAAGAGCAGCGTCCAGCCGATCAGGAAGAAGATCGAGTAGGGAAGCATCGTGGACACGACGCTGCCGATTCCCGCCTTCTTGTCGTACTTCTGGAAGAACGCGACCGTGAGCACGAAGAACGGCATGAGCGGCGCGACGACGTTCGTGCACGAGTCTCCGATCCGGTACGCGACCTGCGTGAGTTCGGGGGACAGGCCGAGGCGCATGAACATCGGCACGAAAATCGGCGCCATCATCGCCCATTTTGCCGTGTCGACCGCGATGAAGATGTTGATGAAGGTCGTCACGAGGATGAAGCTGATGATGAGCGGCAGGCCGACGAATCCGACGGCCTTCAGCGCGTTGGCGCCCGCGACCGAAATCACGATTCCGAGGTTCGACTCGTTGAACCACGCGGTGAACTGCGCCGCGAAGAAGATCAGGACGAGGAAGCTCGCGAGTCCCGAGATGCCCCGGTTCATCATCTCGACCACGTCCTTGTCATTCCTGATCGTCCCCGCGCCGATCCCGTAGAACACGCCCGGAATCAGGAAGAGCAGCATCATGAAGAAGATGATCCCGCTCATGAAGGGCGACGAGAGGACTGACCCCGTCGCGGGGTTCCGGAGCAGGCCATTCGACGGCAGCACGAGCGCGAGCATGATCGCGACATAGACGAGCGCCGACAGGGCAGCCCACCGCATTCCGCGCTTTTCGTCGGCCGTGATGTCGCGGACCGTCTCGCCTTGCGTGAAGTCGTACGGGACGAGACGCGGCTCGACGATCCGGTCCGTCACGAAGGTCCCTATCAGCGTGATCAAAAACGTCGACGCGATCATGAAATACCAGTTGCAGAGCGGCGTCACGGAATACGCCGTGTCGATGATGTTCGCGGCCTGCGTTGTCATGCCCGCGAACATGGGATCGTTCGAGCCGATCAGGAGGTTCGCGCTCCACCCGCCCGACACACCCGCGAACGCGGCCGCGAGGCCGGCGATCGGATGCCTTCGGAACGCCATGAAGACGATCGCTCCGAGCGGCACGAGCACGACGTACCCTGTCGACGACGCGATGTTCGACATGACTCCGAGGAAGACGACGACCGCGGACACGAGGAAACGCGGCGTGATCGCGACGACCTTTTTGAGCAGCGCCGCGAGAAAGCCGCTGCCCTCCGCGACGCTGACGCCGATGATGATCGTGAACACGGTGCCGAGCGGGAAGAAGGTCGTGAAGTTCTTGACCACGGACGTGACGAGGTGCCGGACTCCGTCGGCCGAGAGCAGGTTCACGACCGCGACGGTCTTCTTCTCGAACGCCCTGGCCGTCGCGTTGAAGACGTCGTAGGTGACCGAGACGCCGAGCAGCGCACAGATCGCGGATGCGGCAAGCGTGACGATTCCGAGGATGACGAAGATCGTCGCGGGGCTGGGAAGCGCGTTTCCTACCCGTTCGATCGTGTCAAGCATGCGCATGACGAATCCTTTACGTACGGACGTCGTTTCCGGAGCGGACATGGTGCGAGATCATCTCCTTCGTGGAAGTTTTCCTTCATTAATGTAGTGTACCATATAGAGTCGTCGTTTCATGCATGTACGAACAATCGTTCATTGCCAAACAATCGAGATCGTGTATTCTGCTCCCCGATCGTCGCGACGGCAACAACATCCTGACCCGCGCGCGGGATGGAAGGCACGTATGTATTTCAAAAACATCGTCGCGGAAAATCCCGCATCCTGTTCGCACCTCGTCGGCGACGAAGGCGTGGCCGCGGTGATCGCCCCGCACCCCGACTACTGCATCTACGAGACGCTCGTGATGCGGCAGATCGCGTCGATGTTGCCGTCGTTGATGTTGATCGAATAGACACGGACCTTGTTGTCGCGGACGTATCTGTCGCGCAGGAAGCCCCCACGATCCCGATCCGTCCGGGAAAGAACGCGACGGAACGACACGGATAAGCGGGAACGTCGCTTCTCGTGACCCGGTAATCGGCTCCAGCGATCACGAAGAGGAATTGATCCGCTCGTACGATCTCGAGAATCCGGATCGCCCCTACGTCGCCCGCGTGACGGGAAAATACCCCGCAGGGAGATCGAAATCGCCATGGACCGTATCGCGCTTGTGCGAACAGGGAGGTGAATCCTCATGGCATCCATTTCCTACAGTGACATCAAGAAGGAATTCCATAAAGATCCCGATTTCGTACGGGAGTCCGAAGCGTTGACCGAAGAATTCCAGATAGCCGATACGCTGATCCGGGCACGCATGGCCGCCGGGCTGACGCAGCAGGACGTGGCGGAAAGAATGGGGACGACCCAGTCCGCGGTCGTCCGGATGGAGTCCGGAAGGTCCGTATCCCTGAAAAACATCCGGACGTCTTTTTCACTGCCGCTCTCCACGTCGATGTCTTTGCCCCTGACGGGGTACCGACGCGACACCGTGTTCCCGTACGAATGCACGGATTTCCTCCATCGCAGCCTCGCCCGTTCGGCGAAGCGGATCGAGTCGTTGAGGAGAATTTCGTCGCTTCCAGCGAACATGAGCGGCGGCGGAGGGCCGAGAGGATCCGCGAAGGTTCCGCTCCGTGGCGTATACTCGTGACGCGGCGTTGCGCCGCGACGACGGGTCCGTCCCGAGACGGACCGTCCGGAGGAAAATCCCGTGACGAATACGAAAAAGACCGCTGAAACGGAAACGACGCCGACGACCGAGAGGGAGAAGATGCTGGCGGGGAAACCGTACATTTCTTCGGGGCCGG
>CALFXN010000499.1 GCA_937957815.1 uncultured Synergistales bacterium | reverse complement strand
ACCACCGAGATCTACACTCTTTCCCTACACGACGCTCTTCCGATCTGTCGCAGCCGGCGTCATGCTCACACTCCTCAGCTGACAGACATGGGAGTATAATCGGGGCATTCAGCGACAGGGGCCGGGATGGCCCCTGTTTTTTTCAGGAGGCGATGCCATGCTGCGTGAGATTGCGGCGGAACGCGTATCGGACGTGATTCGCGACGCGTTTCTCGAAGCGAACACGATCCTGCCCGACGACATGCATGACCTGATCCGCCGGAGCGCCGCGGCGGAAAGCTCCGCGCTCGGTCGTTCCGTTCTTTCCGAAATCCTCGAAAATATCGACCTCGCGGCGCGCGAGAGGACGCCGATCTGTCAGGACTGCGGAATGGCGGTCGTGTTTATGGATATCGGCCAGGATGTCCACATCGGCGGCGGTTCGCTCGAATCGGCCGTGGACGAAGGCGTCCGCCGGGCGTACCGGGACGGATATCTCCGTGCCTCGGTCGTCTCGGATCCTTTGTTCGACCGGAAAAACACGAAGGACAACACGCCTGCCGTTCTGCACGTCCGCATCGTACCGGGCGACCTCGTGCGGGTCGCTGTCGCTCCGAAGGGATTCGGCAGCGAGAACATGAGCGCGCTCGCGATGTTGACGCCTGCCGCCGGACGCGACGGCGTCGTCCGCTTCGTGACCGAGACGATTGCGTCGTCCGGGCCGAACCCGTGTCCGCCGATCGTGGCCGGAATCGGGATCGGCGGGGATTTCGAGGGAGTCGCCCTGCTTGCCAAGCGTGCGCTGCTTCGTCCGGCCGGGGTTCCGAATCCCGACCCACGGTACGCCGCGCTCGAGGCGGATATCCTGAAGGCCGCGAACGATCTGGGAATCGGACCGGCAGGGTACGGCGGAAGCGTCACGGCGCTCTCCGTATCGGTGGAGTTCGCGCCGACGCATATCGCGGGACTGCCGGTCGCGGTGAACATCTGCTGTCACGCGAACCGGCACGTCGTTCGCGTCATCGGCGGATCGGAGGGAGAAGAACGATGAGCGACATCGTGAAGAATATCCTGACGCCACTCGACGAATCGATCGTCCGGTCGCTCCGGGCCGGAGACAGGGTTCTCCTTTCCGGAACGGTCTACACCGCTCGCGACGCGGCGCACCGGAGGATCGTCGAAACGATCCGGGAAGGCGGAGAGCCGCCGTTCCCGCTCGAAGGCGCCGTCATCTTTTACGCGGGGCCCGCTCCCGCTCGACCGGGGTCGGTCATCGGCCCTATCGGGCCTACGACGAGCGGACGCATGGATTCCTATACGCCGCTTCTGTTCGAACGGGGGCTCCGGGGGACGATCGGAAAGGGAAGCCGTTCCCCGGAGGTTCTCGAGGCGATGATGCGTTTCGGGTGCGTCTATTTCGGCGCGACGGGAGGCGTCGCGTCGCTGATGGCGCGGTGCGTCACACGCGTCGACCCCGTGGCGTACGATGATCTCGGGGCCGAGGCGGTCCGTCGTCTCGATGTGCGGGACATGCCGCTCGTCGTCGCTGCGGACTGCTTCGGCGGTGATATGTACTCGAGGCGCCCTTCGGCGCGATGACCGGGGTCAGTTGACGGGGAGAATCAGCGCCGGACAGGACGTTCCCTCGATGAGCGCCTCTCCTGTGCTCCCGAGAACGACCTGCAGCAGGTCCCCCATCCGGGAGAGTCCGACGACGAGAAGCGACGGACTGAGTCCGGCGATCTTCGGCGGACATTCGACGGTCGGATCGCCGCTCAGGATGACGCTTTCCGCGGGGATGTCCCACGTCAGGACATCGGCGAGGACGCGTTCCATAGCCTCGGATGCGGAGTTCACGAGATCCTGGGATGTCCCGGGCTCTTCGAGCCGGACGCAATGGAGCAGGGTGATCCGCTCCGGCCTGCCCACGGAGTCGAGAAGCTCCCGCAGCTGCGTCAGGATCGCGTAGGTCCGGGTGAAGGTGAGGTCTATCGGAATGACGAGGTGCGAGAACAGGGGATCGGTCGGACGCCCCGGTTCGTTTCGCAACAGCAGCTGTGGAACCGGAAGGACACGGACGAGAGGGATGAGCGTTTCGCCGGGTCGTCCGGGGATCGCGACGAGAGAACATCCTTCCTCCCGCACCAGCGCCGGAAGCGTTTCGAGGACGTCCCCGGCTTCCACCGAGACGCCGTAGAAGAGGTCTTTGGGCAGGATACGCATCGCCATATCGATCAGAACGTTTTCCGTCGCATGGACGATCGACGGGAGGTCGCCGGACAGGCCCGAATCCACGACGTGTGCCAGCAAAAAATCGGCGTGCATTCCCCCGAGCTGGAGGGAGACCTGTTCGAGCGATTTCTCGGAAAACTCGTCCGTGTCGGAGAGGAAACAAACTCGGGTCGCCATGGAGCATCGCCTCCTGCGCATCGTTTTTTGAAGGAATTTTCTTCTGGAGTATACTCCATCATGGAGCGAAAGAGGAAGAAAGCGAGGCGTTTTTGTGCGAGAGGACGGAATATGGAAGATCATCGGCGCGGTTCGGGGTGTCTTCGACGCGCTTCCCCACCGTGCGGCGCTCGGGTTCGGCGCGACGCTCGCGCGGGCGGTGGGATTTCTGTCACGAAAGGGTACGGACCGGGCGGAAAAAAATTGCGTCCGTGCGCTCCAGGTCGGCGTGACGACCGCGCGCTCGATCGTCCGTGAGAGCTATGGAAATCTCGGCCGGTCGATTGCGGAATTTTCCAGAATGCCGCGACGCGAGGAGATTCTCGACAATATGGAAATCCACGGCGAGGAGCATCTGAAACGCGCCCTTGCCGCGGGAAAGGGCGTTATCCTGCTCTCCGCGCATCTTGGCAACTGGGAAATGGGGGCTGCCGCGCTGGCGCGGAAGGGGTATCCGGTCAACGCGATCGGCGCCGACCAGCGCGATGACCGCATAACGGATCTCATCTCGGGGATTCGCGAATCGTGCGGCGTCAGGACCGTCGGCAAGGGATTCGACCTGAAGGCCGCGTTCCGCTGTCTCAAGTCCGGTGAGGCGCTTGCGATCCTGATCGATCAGGATGCCAAAAGCCACGGACTGGTCGTCCCGTTTCTCGGACTTCCCGCAAGCACGCCCTACGGTCCCGTGAAAATGGCGCGTCGTCTCGGCAGCGCCATTCTCCCGGTTTTCGCGATCCGTCGCGGGACCGGGCATCTTCACGACCTGAACATTCTTCCGCCGCTGGTTCTTCAGGAGGGGGAAAATCTGGAAATGGACGTGACGCTGTGCAATAATATAATAAGTACGTGGATCATGGAGTATCCGGGACAGTGGCTCTGGCTGACGGACCGGTGGGCATGGACCTCGGAGACGGCGGGTTTCTGACGGGAATCGATCCGGGACGCGGGAAGTTCGGATTCGCGTTCGTGGCCGGATCTGGCCGACTTCTCGCTTCCGGTATCGGGAGGACGACGGATGCTCCCGGCTTTTTTCGGCGGTTTCGCGAGGGCGATTATTCGTGGCTTCGCCCGATGATCCTCGAGGGAACGACCGATTGTCTGCGGAATCCTCGTTATCCGGTGATCTGCGGCGAAGGAACGCACCGAGTGTTTTTCCTCGAGGCCGCGCGAGTCGGAGGAATACCCGTCACATGTGCCCCCGAAGCGGGAACGACGCTGCGGGCGCGTAAGCTCTACTGGTCGCTCCATCCGCCGGGAGGCCTGTGGAGAATGGTTCCGCTTTCCTTGCGGGTCCCTCCGAGAGATATAGACGACCTGGCGGCGTGGGCTATCGTGATGAAATGGATGTTGCAGGTGGCGGGGACGCCGGAAGAAATGGAGGATACGGAGAATGGGAGCTGAAAAGATCGCCGCCTTGGTGAATACATTCGGTATGTCGCTCATCTCGGTGAGCAAGGAAATGGGAGTCGAACTTTCTCTTGTGAAGTCCGAGGTGGCGCAGGGCGTTAATACAGGAGGAAGTTGCGCCGCCGCACTCGTGGGCGTCGTCGGCGGCGGGTTGCAGGGGACGATCGTTGTCATGCTGGATCAGCCTGGCTTTCACGCCGTCGTGTCCGCCATGTCGGGGGGAATGATCCAGCCGAACCTCGACGATGCGGTTTCGATGAGCGTCATCGGTGAGCTGACGAATATGGTCAGCGGTCGTGCGCTCATCCAGTCCTCGCTGCAGGGGGTCGATGTCACGCCGCCGCAGATCATTACGGGTGCGGGAATCCGGACGATCCCGACCCAGCCTCCCGGGACCCCCACTTGTACGCTCCCGTTCC
>CALFXN010000498.1 GCA_937957815.1 uncultured Synergistales bacterium | reverse complement strand
TGATTCTGCAGATCCATGGCTCCCGCAGCCGTTCAGACGAAGCACTCGGTCACCGAAAAGACGATCTCGGCGCCGCTGTTTTTCAAGCATGCTTCCATGGCGGGTCCGGGAACGCCGTCGCGCTCTCCCAGAAGAAGCAATTTCTTTCCGGCCAGTTTGCCCATGCTGTGCACCTCCTCTTTCAGATTTATGAAGAACCTCTTCGTAAAGCGGTTCCGTTCCTAGATCGTGTACGCTCCGAGCTTCGTGTAGCCGAGCTCGCTGGTCGCGCCGGTGATGGCCTGAAGCTCGACCGTGATCGTTCCGTCGGCGGCGAGGGATCCCTGCCAGCCGCCCGCGATGACGTTCGCTTCCTGCGGGAATCCGATGACCGTCTTCATCGGCGGCAGAACGATGACTTCGTTCGCGTTCCCGGCCGTGACGCAGGCGTCGCCTTCCTTGCAGGAATCCGCAAGGGACTGGCTCGCGCCGTCCTGTCCGGCGTATTCGTCGGTGAGGAGACAGGTCTTGATGCCGGCCCGCTCGGCCTTCCAGCAGTTCATGATGAGATCGGCGTCCGGGTTCCCGAAGCCTTCCTCCGTGATGACGATGCCGTCGACGCCGAGCATCTTCGCGAGCTTGATCGCGTAGGAGGAACTCCGGCGCTTGTCGGCGAGCGTGACGTTCTCGTTCGTGACGATGCAGCCGACGAAGTTGAAGTCCTTGCCGTGATGCCGGAACATCGCATCGATGACCGGATTGTTCTGGTGCGAGTAGGTGTTGTTCTTGTCGCAGGCGGACACGCAGTTTCCGGACGCGATCGCGCCGTCCATGACCTCGGTCGGGCTGATCAGCGTCGGAAGGATCTTCTTGACGTCAACGCCGTAGAGCCACGTGTCGTGAAGGAGTCCCTGCGTCTGGAGCATATAGAGGTACGCGACCTTCGGAAGCGCGGGATGAGCATGCATCGCGTCCTTGAGGTTCGCGAACTCGAAGCTCTCGACCGCGTCGGCCTTCGCGTCCTTGCAGCACTCGGCGAGGTATTTCGCGGTCTTCAGGCCTGCGACGCGGCACGCGGCCTCGTGCTCGTGCTTCTCGAGATCCTTGACGGGTTCGAGAACCAGCACGACATTGTTCGTCTTCGAATAGGGCGTATAGTCCGCACCCGGTCCCTGCATATCGATGATGCCTTCCTGGAACCGGACGATCTGGCCGGTCGTCACGACCGCGGCGCCCTTGAGGACAAGCGTCTTTCCCTCGCCGACCGTTTCGACGTCGCTGACCATTCCAGGGAAGACCTGACCGGAGCCCTCGAGCTTGAAGCGGGGTTCGATGACATCCTTGACCGGAAGAATTCGGACACTTTCGCCGGGCATCGCAAACGCGATGTCAACCTTGGCGAGACGCTCGTCTGCGGAAAGCATCTTCACGAGCTCTTCCTTGTTGACGTAGAGAACGCCGCCTTCGACGCGCGTTTTGTTTCCCCATGCGAGTTTCGTTACGTGTACCTTGTGCAGTTCAAGTTTCAATGCAATTCCCCCCTTTGTTCTCCTGCAGTTACAGAAGAGCCTCGACGTTTTCCCGAATCTTTTCGAGGGTCACGTCCGGACCGCTGATGCGCGCGACCTCGGCACCTCCCTTCCAGAAAAGAAATGTGGGAAGCCCCATGACTTTGTTCGCAATGGCCACGCGACGGTTTTCGGAAACGTTCACCGAAGTGAATTTCACCTTTCCTTCGTACTCCTCGGCCATCTTGTGGACGTTCGGAAGAAGTGCCATACAGGGACCGCACTTCGGCCCCCAGAAATCGACGAGCACCGGGAGCGTACTTTCCTTGACCTCCGCATCGAAGTTGTCCTTGGTAAGTTCAATCATTTGTCGGTTCACCTCCTTTCGGAATCATCGTCACACCGAAACGCAGGAGTCCCAGGCTTTCGAGACTGCTCCGCATCAGTTCGGACTCGACAAAGGCGTAATCGGACGCGATGAAGTCCGGCAGCGAATCCGCACGCGCGAGACGTTCGAAACACGACCGATAGATTCCGAGAGCGTTTTCGATCAGAGAAAGAGAGTATTCGTCGACAGGATGGGGATCGGAAAAGATCCGAAGGACGACGGAACGATACGGCTGCTGGTAGGGGCGCAAGTTTCCGCACAACGGATGCGTCAAAATTTCCGCACCCTTAGATCGGAAGAGCGTCGTGTAGGGAAAGAGTGTAGATCTCGGTGGTC
>CALFXN010000497.1 GCA_937957815.1 uncultured Synergistales bacterium | reverse complement strand
ATATAGGGTCTGCCCGCGAGCATCTTCACCCTCCCGGTCGCCGGCGCCGTTTCCGTTTCAGCGTTTTTTTCAGATTCGTCACGGGATTCTCCTCCGGACGGTCCGTCTCGGGACGGGGCCATCGTCGCGGCGCCGAACCGCGGAGCGGTATGCGCGAATGATTTTCAGTGCATCTCTTGATAGGCTGAAAGCCTGGAGTGGTATTCGTCCAGCGTATCCGTCACAGGTTCAGCCGCGCGATCGAGCAACAGATCCGGCAGATAGTGCGCTTTCCTGCCTCCGTCGATCATCGCGCGGAGACAGCCGATGCAATAAACTATGACATCGTCGCATGGAAATTGATTCGCCCTCATCTTTATGCGGTTCTCGACCCGCTCATTCGGCGCGTATCCATAGAAGTTGTCGCCGCAGCATATGGATTCGATCCCGCTGAACGTGGCTTCCACGATTTCAATATTCATCTTCCGCAGCAGGCTCCGGATCGCCTGATGCACCTGCGGTTTGTGGCGGTATCCGCACGGATCGTGGACCGATGCCTTCAACCCGCTGTGATCCGGCAGTTTCATCCCATTGACGCCATCGATGACCTCCCAGTATGAGATCGTATTGATCCCATGATAAAGGGAACGGAATCTGCGATCACATCCGGCGCAGTTATTGATTATCGTTGATCCTTCAGGCAGTCCGGGATCATGCCGGCAGCAAATGTCGTGAAACCTCACATCGCCGAAATGTTCCTGCAACAATTGCAACATCATGTCCGGAACGACCGGTTTATACAGGCTCAGCGCGCAGCCCGCATTGAAGTAGCACGTATCCATGTCGACGTCACGAGGAGACACGCTGCCTCTGATAGCAGGCACGCTATGAGCGGCCCCAATCGGGCAGACGCCGGCGCAGGTTCCGCAATCAATGCAGACCTGCGGGTCGATCTCATGCTTTCCCTCCGTCTCGACAATCGCACTCACCGGACATTCGGCGACGCATGCTCCGCACAGGACGCACAAATCGGATATGACGTAATGAAACGTATCTTCAATGCCTGTTCTGACAAGGTCGACGGGTATGCTTTTTCTATCGCCCCTCATTTTCCGGCCTCCATTTTCAGCAAAAACTCTTTCCTTTCGATTCCCCCGGCATATCCGACAAGCCTGTTGTTTTTCCCCACAACGCGATGGCAGGGAATCATAATCAAAACCGGATTTCGATTGTTTGCCATTCCAACCGCCCTTGCCGCTTTCGGATTTCCGATGAGAGAGGCGATTTCCTGATACGTCCTGACTTCTCCATAGGGTATGGTTTGAAGCTCGTTCCAGACAGCGTATTGAAATTCACTTCCATGTAAATCAAGAGGAATATCGAATCTCGTTCGCTTTTTTGAGAAATATTCCTCTATCTGCCTTTGGGCGTCGGCGAGATAGAAGCCGCTATTTTTTGAAGCACCGTAAGCGGCTTCATCATTTGCAAAGCGAATACCCATGATTCCTTTTTCGCCCTCGGAGATACGAACGGTCCCGACAGGCGTATTACAAAAACAATATGGATGTTCGGCAATCCGCCTTTCGACATATTCTGACGGCGACATCCCGCCTTGCTTTCTGAAAAACGTTGAAAACGAGGCGGAACTTTCCATACCTGTTGCAAATGCGACATCGGTGATATTCTTTCCCTGCGCAAGCAACTCTTTTGCCTGCAGAAAACGAATTCGGTTCATATATTGTTTCAAAGACATATCGTATCGCTCTTCAAACACTCTCGTGAGATGTTTTCTGCTCATGCCAATGGAATTCAGCTTTTGTTGCAGGGCCGGGCTGTCCGTAAAATACCGATCGATCAGATTTTTTGCTTTCTCAGCCGCCTCCGAGGCCGGATCGTAAGAAAGCAGGTCGGGCCTGCACCGCTTGCAGGGGTGGAATCCCGCCGATTCGGCTTCATCGCGGCTTATAAAATAACGGATATTTTCAGGATTCGGTTTTTTGGATCTGCATGAGGGCTTGCAGTATATTCCTGTGCTCTTCACTCCATAGAAGAATAATCCGTCGTATTTTTTGTCAGAAGAAATTACCGCCTCCCATTTTTCTTTTATGTCCACGGATCATCACCTCTTTCTACGGGGAGTTTATCAGGGATGACGAAAAACGCTTTTCCATTTGTAACGTCTCATTCCCAAAGCCGTGAAGCGATCCCGGAGCCAAGGGGCAAAATTCCTTCCAGGTCAGTCGAAGTCAAAGGTGGTTTTGTGAAGACGTCATGTTTCCCCGAAGTATGCCATCGTGAGACGTCCTGTCGCCTCACGATGGCGAGTGCTGCCTCTTTTCGTTATAGAACCGAAACCGCTTCCCGAGTCCTTCGGCGAGTTGAGGAACCGTTTCGCAGCCGTTGAGATCGATGCGTTCGTATGTCACGCTTCTTCAGATACCCATCAGGGGCGGAGAGATCGACGTGGAGAACGGCAGCGAAAAAGATGTCCGGACGGTGAAAAGGGGAATATCCTTGTGACCGGACCGCATCGTGACCGCCTATATCCCAAGCCGGCTCTTCTTGCCGTTGAGGGGCAGCGCAAGTTCCTCCGGGTCGATGTTTTCGGGAATGGCGAGACGGGTCGAGAGCAGATCGTATGCGGGAGCCAGCGACCTGCTCTCCCCGTTCGGGGATCAGACCGTCGAAGAACGGGTGAAGGGTCGCACAAACGAAAGGTTCGCTGCGTAACGGCAGTCTGACGCTGAGAGCGTGAGCGTTGGCGTCGTCCAGATACGCGTCTTCGTACGCGAAAACGTATCCGGCTTCGGTTTCGCGGAGGATTCCGGCCTCCTTTCCGAACATCAGCACGCGGCAGCGTCGCAGGACCGTTGTCATAGCGGACGTCGCCCTTCCCCGGATGACGCGTCTTCGACGCTTTCGGCGGGAGGTTCCAGCGGGACCGGACCGAGCCGCAGGCTGAACAGGAAGAGCACGGCGTTGACCTTGTCCATCCGGAGCGTCGGTTTTCCCGCCTCGAGCTCGCGAAGAAAACGCAGCCCGACGCCGGCACGTTCGGCAGCCATGGCCTGTGAGAGTTTCAGACGCTTTCGCATTCGTTTGACCGTATCGGCAAGCGACCCCGCGAGATCCGTTTTCGGCATGGAAATCGCACCCCTTCGGGTATGAAAATAGAACCATTATCGAAAATTATACCCGATAGGGGCGTGAATCATCGACGTCTCTCCGACGAATCGTCGCGTTTCAAAACGAATCCGTATTCCGAAAGCAGAATTCACTTTTGAGGGGAATCGCGGGACCGACGAGCGCATCGATGCGAAAAAAGTCCCTTTCGGGTACGAAAGGGACTTTTTTCGTCAGGATCGTACCCGAAAGGGGCGAATTTTGCGTGCAGGCTTTCACGCTGGAGATTCCCGGGGATTGCGGAGTTCCGGATAGGATTGAACCCATTTCCGAGATGGAGTCCCCTCGTTCATGGTTCACTTTAAGAAACTTGTTTCATGCTTCTTGACACGCGTCCCTCCCCTATGGTACCTTTCGCGAAACGATTTGTTCAAATATCCTACAGGTTTTTCGGGTACCAGGGAAGGGAGGAGAGTGTACAGTGTCGTTTTTTTTCGAAAGCCGGGAAGAATTGATCGCGTACGATCACAAGGCGAACCTCGGGGATTTCTTCACGTGATTCGTCTCTTCCGTACGGTCCGTACGGAGTGGCCGGGTTCGAAAGGACGGGATGGCTCGTGTCTGAGCGGACGTTCTTCTCGAAGCTTCGGTCATGGATGGACAGGATACAGAGCGGCATACTCATTTTCCTTCTGACGGGTGTCTCGTTTCTTGTTTTCATTCAGGTCCTCCTGCGCTACGTATTCCGCGCCCCATTGATGGGCATTGAAGAACTTCTGCTGTTCCCCACGGCGTGGCTCTATTTCATCGGAGCGGTTCACGCCTCCTTCGAAAAAAGCCAGATCTACGCGCGCGTTCTCGAAATCGTGTTCACGAAGAAGCGAACGATTTATATCGTCCGCGCCGTGGCGTCGGCGTTCTCGATCCTGATTCTCTCGTGGCTCACCTACTGGGGATACGACTACCTGAAATACGCCCTCCGGATCCAGAAGGAAAGTTCGACGCTGTATATCCCGATGATTTACGCCGAGATGATCGTCTTTATCGGACTCGCCATGATGCTCCTCTATACGGTGGTCGAACTCGTCGAAAATCTGAACGTTGCCGCGGAGTCGGGGAGCGAAGAAATCGCTCTCGCGGACAAGCAGATCTAGGAGGCGCATCTCATGATTTCGACAGTGGCCATTGCTCTGGCCGTTCTCGTCGCGTTGATGTCGGTCGGCGTGGCGGTGCCCTTTTGCTTCGGCGGCGCTCTTTTCTACATGAGCGTGGCGGGAAACGTTACGATGAAGGGAATGATGATGTGGGGGCTCCAGCAGATCCTCAGCCCAGTTCTGCTGTGCGTTCCCCTGTTTATCTTCGCCGGCAGTCTGATGAGCGAAAGCGGGATAGCACAGCATCTCCTCCAGTGGGTGGATGTTTTCGTCGGACGAATTCGCGGCGGCATGGGGTGCGTCGCGGCGATCACGTGCGCGATTATCGGGGCCATTTCGGGCAGCGGTTTCACCGGAGTCGCGGCGACGGGGCCGATCCTGATTCCCAAAATGACGAAGATAGGCTATCCGAAGGGATACGCGACCGCCCTCGTCACCGACTCGTCAATTCTCGGCCTGCTTATCCCCCCGAGCGTCACGATGATCGTTTACGGATGGGTCACCGAGACATCCATTCTCGCGTGCTTTCTCTCGACGCTTATCCCCGGCGTGATTATCACCATTCTTTTCTCGATAATCAACCTCATATGGGCCCGGCGCTTTCCGCTCGTTCTCGAACCGAAGGTCTCGTTCGACGAAAAGATCCGGCAATTTTCGACGAGGACGAGAATGGCCCTTCCCGCGCTCTTCATGCCGGTTCTGATCCTCGGCGGAATCTACGGGGGAATCATGACTCCGACCGAGGCGGCGGCAACGGCCGTCGTCTACTCGCTTCCAATCGGATTCTTCGTGTACAGGGGCCTGAACGTCAAAACCTTCTGCAGAGTCGCCAAAGAATCGGCGACATCCGTCGGAGCGATCATGGTCATGATCATGTTCAGCCTGATGCTGAGCCAGACGTTCGTGCTGCTCAGGGTTCCGCAGGCGCTCGTGAAGGGTATCTTCGGGGTCACGCAGGATCGCACGGTAATCCTCATTCTCCTGAACTTTCTCATGTTCTTCATAGGGATGATCGTCAACGATCTCACGGGGATCATCCTGACCGCGCCGCTTCTCCTGCCGCTCGTCCAGGCCATAGGAGTCAGTCCGATCCACTTCGCGGCGATCGTCGGCGTCAACCTCGCGATGGGCGGCGTCACGCCTCCCTATGCCAGCATCCTGTATCTCGGAATGCGGATCGGAAAGGTCGATTTCATGGAAATCCTTCCTCCCGCAATGACGTTCATCCTCTTCGGATACATTCCGGTCGTGTTCCTTACCACCTTTTGGCCCGACCTGGCCTTATGGCTTCCGAGGCTCATGGGGTATGTATAGGAAGTTTCGTTGAAATATATATAAATTATTTATTGACCTTTTGCCGCAAGGCGTAAGGAATATATACACTATATCAAAGGGGGTTTTGCGATATGAAGAAACTTGTCGTCTTTTTGATGTTCGTCTGTCTCATGGCTACGATTGGTACGGCATTTGCGGCGGGAAATTCCTATACATGGAAAATATCGCACATTCGTCCTGCGGACACCGCAATCGACAAAGATGTCACATGGTTCGTCGAAAAACTCAACAAGGAATCGAACGGACGCATAAAAATCGACATATTCAACGCGGGACAGCTTGGGGACTATACGGTCGTCCAGGAACGCGTCGGCGTTGGATCCATCGAGATGGCGATCGAGCCGATCGGAACGACGGCGGACAAGCGCCTCCAGATCCTGAACTTTCCGTACCTCGTCAAGGACTGGGATGGAGTGAAGAAGAACTACACGACCGGCGCTCCGCTGATGAAAACGGCCGCGGACCTGCTCGCGAAACAGAACATCAAGCTTCTCGCCGTATGGCCCGTATATTTCGGGGGGATAGCCCTCGTGAAGGAACCGGAGAAACCGGGGGATCCAAGCGTCGCGAAAAACATGAAAGTGCGCATTCCGACGCAGAAATCGTTCGAGCTTCTCGCGGGAGCCTTCGGATATCAGGCGACTCCGTTGCCCTTCGCCGAAACGTTTACGGCCATCCAGACGGGCATCGTCGATGGCGCCTACGGGGCCGGCGCGGAAGGATACTACGCGAACTTCCGGGATGTCATCAAGTACTACGTCCCCGCAAATACCCACTTCGAGCAGTGGTATTTCATCATGAGCATGGATGTCTGGGAATCCCTGTCCAAAGAGGACCAGACGCTCGTCCAGAAGGTCGCCGCCGAAATGGAAAACAAGCGTATGTCGGTGGCGGAAGCCGATCAGAAGGCGAACGAACAGAAACTTCGCGACTACAGGATCACGGTCCTCGACATGTCTCCGGCCGATCTCGAAAGGCTCGAGAAAAAGGCCCGGGAGGTCGTCTGGCCTGCACTCCGGAACGACATCGGCGCGAAATTCTTCGACGACGTCGTCAAGAATCTCGTCAAGTAGAAAGAACGGATACGAACGATCGCCCGGGCATGGGTTCCCCTTCCGGAGCCCGTGTCGGGGCGATCGGGAGGCCGGATATTCCTACC
The DNA here is from genome assembly GCA_937957815.1 of uncultured Synergistales bacterium. Lineage (GTDB taxonomy): Bacteria > Synergistota > Synergistia > Synergistales > Aminobacteriaceae > CALFXN01. Next base: position 159 of record CALFXN010000497.1, on the reverse strand, counting down.
TGGGGGTTTCTATCATAAGGGCGACGCACTTGTTTTCCCCGGTGGCCCGCCCCCCGTGCGGGAAGGAGCCGTCGAGGAAAACGCAGTCCCCGGTCTGCAACGTCACCTTCTGCTCCATGAAGTGAAACTCGAGCTCTCCTTCGAGAACGAGAAGGAATT
>CALFXN010000496.1 GCA_937957815.1 uncultured Synergistales bacterium | reverse complement strand
CATCAACCCCGGCCCGGGCGACTCCGACCCGACGGGAATGCTCGCTGTCGGCGGAGACTTCGTCCTCTTCCGGGCGAACAACGGCATCGCCGGAGACGAACTCTGGAAGACGGACGGAACGGCTGCGGGAACGGTTCTCGTCAAGGACATCAATCCGGGGGCGGCGGACTCGAACCCGGGATGGTTCGAGATCGCCGCGGGCGTGATTTTCTTTTCCGCGGATGACGGCGTTCACGGAGATGAACTCTGGAAGACGGACGGAACGGCTGCGGGAACGGTTCTCGTCAAGGATATCAATCCGGGGGCCGGCGGAAGCTCCCCGCAATATCTGACGCATATCGGGAGCTCCTGGGGGAAGGTGCTGTTCACCGCGGACGACGGCGTCCACGGACGGGAGCTCTGGGTCTCCGACGGAACGGCTGCGGGTACGTTCCTCGTGAAGGACATCAATCCCGGCGCGGCGAACGGGTACCCGTCCCAGCCGTACTATCCGGGCTCGGGCGCGGTCGCGTACTTCGCCGCCGATAACGGCGCGATCGGACGGCAGCTCTGGGAGTCGGACGGCACGAACGCCGGGACGAAGATGTACACTGTGAACCCGACAGGGAGCGCCTTCCCGTCCGGGATGAATCTCTTCAACGGGAAGCTCGTCTTCGCCGCGTTCGACGCCGCTCACGGACAGGAACTCTGGTCCGTCGCCCCGGGCGACTACGCCGGCGCCGCGCTTCTCAGGGATATCAACCCCGGCCCCGCGGACGGAAACCCCTATGCGTTCGCGCTCGCCGATCCGCTGCTTCTCTTTATCGGCAACGACGGAATCCACGGCGCTGAGCCGTGGAGGACCGACGGGACGACGGCCGGAACGCAGATGGTGAAGGATGTCAACCCGGGCGCTCCCGACGGAAGCATCTCCTGGGGCGAAATGGCCTCGACGTTCTATACGGTCGTCTTTTTCGCGACCGACGGCGTTCACGGCGCTGAGCCCTGGGTGACCGACGGATGGGACGCCGGGACGGCGATGCTGCGCGATGTGCGCCCCGGCGCGACGGGAAGCGCCCCGGTCGGAGCGAGGTTTCTGAACAACAGGGTCTGGTTCAAGGCCGACGACGGGATTCACGGCGCCGAGCCGTGGTGGACGGATGCCCTTCTCGACGCGCTTTCCGGCGGCGGGGGTTGTCGCGTGACGGCCGGAGGATTCGCGTGGCTGTCGCTCGTCCCGCTGGTCCTCGCGTCGTTCCTGCGGCGCTGAACGAACCCGTTCAAAGTCATCTTCGGGAAGGGAGGGGAGGCGCCCCGGGCGATGCGCCCGGGGCGCCTCCCCGTATGCGTACACGGCCTGCGGCGATTGGGGGGGGAAAACTCGTTTCCGTCATTGCCGCTGTAGCTGTTCCAGCTGTTCCCTCAACTCCGACCGAGAGGAAGCCCCCGTTTTCCTGTTGATGCTCTTCATGTGCGAGCGGACCGTATTGGCCGTGATATACAGGATCCCGGCGATCTCGTCGTTCGACCGTCCCTGCGCGACGAGAAGCGCGACGCATACCTCCCTGCGCGAAAGACCCGACTGCAACAACCTGAGTCCCAGAAGCTCCTCCCCTCTCGGTGTCTCGTCCGGGACCGTCGCCCGCAAGGCGTCTCCGGTTCCGTCGGGAACGTCCCTCGCGGCGTCTCCCGATCGCCCGTTTCTGAAGAACAGGCCGGCGAAGAAGAGAATTCCGATGCCGAGAAGACCCGATGTCAGCACGATGGAGAGGCCGTCCGCAGCCGCGAGGGATCCTATCGCGGAGGCGAGCAGCGTACCGGCGAGCAGCGACCCCGTGACGACCAGCTGCCCTGTCGCGACGAGTGGCAGCGCCAAGTCGCGCCCGGCCTGCGCCCCTAACCGGAGAATCTCGGCGAAGATGAAGGAGCCGAAGATCCCGGCGCCGGACTGGAGGCACGCCATCGGGAAAAAGGGGCTCCTCGAACCGACGGCCGCGAGGGAGAGAAATCCGATCGCCAGAAGCGTTTCGGCGCAGAGATAGACCTTCCCCCGATCCGGATCCGGGGTGCGGCGGAGATAGATCGCGACCGCGAGAGCGCCGATCGTGGAGAACGGGTCGCTGAAGACGTCGGCGAGTCCCATCCGGCCGCCCATCCTGGCCAGGAAGAGCGACACGAACATCGCGGAGACGACGAAAAACGACGCGGCGCGGAGGACGAATGCCGCCGGAAGCCGGACGCCGTTCCGCGACGGTCCGCCCGGGGCCTCCGACGCGTCGTCCTTGGCCGGCCCTGCGTCGTCCTCGGCGGGAACGGGCCAGAGGCGGGCGGCGAGGAACGGAAGAAGCGGCGCCGCGAAGGGAAGCAGGGGAGGAACGAGAAGGGTGAGCGCGAGGATCGCCAACGTCCGGACGGCGCACGCCGCGCCGAAGACCGTCGACCGATGCGCTTTCGGAGACCGTGAAAGCGTCCATTCCCACGATGTTATCTGGAACGCCGACCCGATGGCCGGAAGCGAGAGGACGAGGACTGCCGCCGCGTGCGACAGCCCGTTCGCCGCCGCAGCAGGAAGCCATGCGAGCGCCATGGGAACGGCGGCGTACCACAGGACGTTTCGGTTCCACGAACGCGAAAGGCGCGCTCCGAATCGCGCGATGACGAACAACGCTGCGCACAGGACGATCGAAAAGACGACGTAGCCCATGCGACGCTCGCGAAACAGCGCCGAGGAGGCGACCCCGAAGAGGGGCCCTTTCAGGACGGTGAGCCACTGCCAGAGCAGCAGCGTTCCCAAACCTGCGGAATTCCGCGCGAAGGCCGGGAAAAAAACGGCCGCCGCGCCTGCCCGCGACGAACCCGGAACAGTAGTCACCACTATCTCCCTCCTTCAAAAAAGCATATCACACGTCGAAAGAGCCGTAGGATCGTGGGATCACAGCTTTCGCAAGGGGAGGGGATGTTTTTCACCCTTACCTCGCGCCTGTTTCCCTTGGTACACTGCATTGGATTTCACCCCGGACCGATCTTTTTTCCCGAAGGATCCGGGCGCGGTTTTGTCCCGAGAGGAGCGTGTTTCCTGTGTCCGAAACCTGCATGACCGTGGCTTCCCGTTCGTCGCCCGTCTTCTTCCGGGGCTGCGAAATGCGTCTTTCGAAGGCGTCCGACACGGAGGGAACGTCGCCGCACCCGGTTTTCGCCGGCGAGGCCTGGGAAACTTTCCGCCCCTTCCTCGAGAAGACGGGCGTGACGCGGGTTTCGGACATCACACAGCTCGACCGAATCGGCATCCCGGTCTTCAACGTGCTCCGGCCGAGCCTCGACGGGTATACGGCCGCCCACGGCAAGGGATTCACGCCGACGGCCGCGCGGCTGTCCGCGGCCGGAGAGTCGCTCGAACGTTGGTTCGGCGTCAATGCGGAGATCCCGTCGTTCCGGGGAACGTGGAACGAACTGTCGCGGAAATACCCCATGATCCCTCCGGAACGGCTGCCCCTGACGCCCCACTCCTTCTTCCACAGGGATCTCGATATCCCGTGGGTCCTGGGGTGGGACCTGGTCAAAGGGGAGGAGGTCCCGGTCCCCCTAGAACTCGTCCGCCTCTCCCCGGGCTGCGGAAAACGCAAGCTCGCGGATCTTTCCGAGGGGCTGCTCTTCCAGGCGGGGTCGAACGGCCTTGCGTGCGGCGTCCATCTTCTCGAGGCGGTCACCCAGGCGCTTCTGGAAGTCGTCGAACGGGATTCCGTCACCTGTTGCACGATGGCGGCCCGGGCGGCCGGATTTTCCGCTCCCGTCCGCCGGATCGCGCGTCTCGAAACGATTCTCTTTCCGAGGGTCCGCGAACTCGCGGAGCGCGTCCGCGCAGCCGGGATCGGGATGATGCTCGCGGAAAACGGTACGGATGTCGGCATCCCGACGTGGAACTGCTACCTCATGGATCTCGAAGAGAGGAGTTCCATCGCCACGGCCCACGGCATGGGGAGCGCCATCGACCACGAGACCGCCATGATCCGGGCGATCACCGAGTCGGTGCAGTCGCGCTGCGTCTTTCTCTCCGGAGTCAGGGACATCGTGCCGTCGAAGGAGTACCGGAGGGTGCTCCGCTCCGACGGTGCGTGGGCGATGCGGCAGACGGAGAAGAGCGTTTCGGAGCGCCTCGACCTCTCCGGCCTCTGGAACACGATCTTCGACGCGTTCGAGGACGACGTCGCCTTCATCCTGCGCCGCCTCGCCTCGGTCGGACTGGACCGCGTGATCGTCTTCCGTCTCTCTCGCGCCGACGACCCCGTCCAGGCCGTGCGGGTCGTGATCCCGGGAGCCGAGGGGTACATCTTCCCCTACTACAGCCCCGGAGCGAGGGCGAAAGCTGCGATGCAGCACGGTTACGGCGAGAGAAGTCCTCTTTTCCGGAAGGAGGGAGCCGAATGGTAGCGGTCGTCTTCGGAGGTCCGTCCCTTCGCGGGATCGATCTCCCGATTCAGGGTATCGTCGTTCTTCCCCCCGCCGCGCAGGGAGACGTCCTCGCGGCGTTCCGGAAGCATCATCCGGCCGTGATCGGTCTTCTTGACTGCGACCTGCCCTACCGGTCACTTCCCACGTGGCACAAGGAGATCCTGTACGCGCTGGACGCGGGCGTGAAGGTCGTCGGAGCCGCAGGTGTCGGGGCGCATCGCGCGGCGGAGCTCGCACCGTGCGGCATGGAGGGCGTGGGGAGCATCTTCCGGCGCGTCGCGTCGGGCGAACTCGAACGCGACGACGAGGTTCTCGGAGACTGGGAGATGGGACCGGACGGAGTGCGGCTCCTCTCCGTGCCGCTCGTGGTCATGCGGGACGTTCTGGGCGAGGCGGCGAAGGAGGCCGTTCTTTCCGGAGCGGCGACGCTCGAACTGACGCGCGCGGCGGAAGGGCTCTTCTGGCGCCGTCGGACGTGGGAGGCGCTTCTGGAGTCGCACGCGGCGAATGAGCTCTCCGGAAACGACGTCGAACGCTTCCGTGAATGGCTGCTCGAGGCTCCCGATCCGGTGCGGGCGGATACCGAAGCGTTGCTTCGCCGCGTGAGGGAACTTGCCGAAAACGGGGACGCCGTTCGTGCGGCGCGACAACCCGGAGCGAGGCGGGAGTACTCCGCGATCTTCCGTTCCCTCGAAGAGCGCGATCGCCCGGTCGACTCGCCGACCGGACCGCTCCGGCAGTGGTGCATCGGCGACATGGCCACCTTCGCGCACCCCGAGGCCGAAGACCTGAACGCTCGGGCATTGAACCGGAAGCTCGTCCTCCTTCTCGCCGCGCAGTGGGGCGTCGAACCGGAGGATCGGGAGGTCGAGGCGGAGGAAAAACGCTTGCGACGGCGTTTCCATCTCAAGGCCGACGAGGATTTCGCCCGATGGAAGACAGAAAACGACCTCGACGACGGCGACCTCCGGCGTCTTCTCGAGGAGGAGGTGCTGATCCACCGTCTGCACCGCTGGTTCATGCAGGGACGGGTCCATGGCAAGAACACCGATGCGCTTCTCGACGAACTTCGTCTCCGCGGCGGATATCCGGAGTGGAAACAGCGGGCCGCGAACCGGGAGGCGATCATCCGCGACAACGAAGACATCTGGCGGGCGGAATGGCGGCGGGCGTCGATCGTCCCGTTCATGCAGCTCGCGCGCGAGCATCTTCGGGCGGAAGGGTTCCCGTGGAGCGGAGCGATGCTCCCCGATGTCATTCCCGAAACCGGAATGGAGCCGATCGACCTGATCGAGGAGTTTCTCGCGGCGAAGACATCCAGGAGTCTCTGGAGCGGAGTCCTCGGCGCGTCGCCTTCCAACGGCGCCGAAAATCACGGGAGCGACCGGGCCTGAACGGGGCCTTGCGCATAAGACGCAGCAGTACGGATACACCCCTCCGGCGAGAGGGGCAATAAACGAGGAGGTGTCCCACACATGTCGATGGAATCGGCGATTGCGTTCTACGAGCGGCTGGAGACGGACGAGGACGTGAAGAATCACATCAAGGAACTCGGAACGCCGGAAAAGATCGAACCCTATGTCAAGAACGTTCTCGGGTTCGACTACACGAAGGAGGAAATGCAGAAGGTCATCTACGAGCGGAATCCGGAAATGTCCGACGAGGAGCTCGAGGCCGTGACGGGCGGATCCTTCGGGGCGCTTCTCTTCATCTTCCTTATGTGGGCCGCGGGCGCAGGAGCGTAGGCGTGCGTTCTTCCCGGCCGGGGGAACGGAACCCGACGAAGACGACCGGAACACCGGCCGATGCGTCGGCGGAACGGCGCCCTTCCCGGGCCTTCGTCGTTCCGGCCGGAGAAGATGCCGTCGTTTCGCGCGATCGTCTCGGACTCGAGCCGGTCGTCTACGCGACGTTCGACGGCGGCGTGGCGGTCGGAAAGACCTACGGCGATCTGTTCGGTTCGGGGCGGATTCCGAAGCGGTGGCGGAAGGACGCGATGATCGACTTCCTCGCCGCCGGAATCGCCGTCTTTCCCGACGGAGCGACATTCTTCGAAGGCGTTTACGAAGTTCCGCCCGGACATGACCTTCGGATAACGTCGGGACGATGGTCCGTCGCGGCCCGGGACCTTCTGCCCGACGCGACGGAGGAACTGGGCGAGGAGGCGCTTCCGCGGCTTCGGGAACGCATCGCGGACGCCGTGGAGGGGCTCGGAGAGGACGCCGCGCTCTGTCTGAGCGGAGGCGTCGATTCCTCATCCATTGCGGCGGCCTGGAGCCGAGCGGGAAAATCGAAGTGTTTCGTCTACGGCGCTCCCGGATCGGAAGATCGGAAGTTCGCGCTGGAAACGGCTGATGCACTCGTGCTCCGGCCGGTTCTGCCGGAATTCGCGGAGACGACGGATCTCGACGAATTGCGACGGATGCTCCGCGTCCTCGGGATTCCGGCGCACATTCCGGGCGCGCCCCTCCCGCAGTT
>CALFXN010000495.1 GCA_937957815.1 uncultured Synergistales bacterium | reverse complement strand
GACTCCCGGGACGAAGACCGCGACACCGCGAACGAAATCTTCCTCGAAGTCGATTTCGATCAACGGTGCAAGGACGGGCAGTACATCTGCGGCGACACCTTCCTGTCGAGAAAGAGCCCGTCGGGAAAACGCGTGATATCGGTCCTCTCGGACGGACTCGGCAGCGGCGTCAAGGCGAACATCCTGTCGTCCATGACCGCAACGATGGCTTCGCGCTTCGCGGAGAGCAACATGGAGTTCCTCCATTCCGCGGAGATCATGATGGACGCGCTTCCGGTCTGCAGGATCCGGCAGATCAGCTATGCCACATTCACGATCGTCGACTCCGCGCTCCACGGATGGACACGAATCATCGAGATGGACAATCCGGAATGCTTTCTGATCAGAAATGGAGATATCGTCCCGCAGATTCGAAGGGAGATTTCCTCCGAACGCTGGAAAGACCGGAAGATTCGCATGGGCGAAGTTTACACCATTCCGGAAGATCGCCTCATCCTCCTCAGCGATGGGGTCACGCAGGCAGGAATGGGTTCGCGCCCGCACCCACTTGGATGGAGAGACTCCGGGGTTCGGGAATTCGTCCTCCGCACCGTCCGCTCATCTCCTGACATTTCCGCCCGGCAGCTTTCCCACAGGGTCATCGAGGAAACGCTTCTGCACGAGCCGCACGGTCTGCCCGGCGACGACATGACCTGTGCCGTCATGTTCTTCCGACGTCCGAGACGTCTCCTTCTTCTCTCCGGGCCTCCCTACGACAAGGGGAAAGACGCCGAATACGCGATGATTCTCGGCGGTTTCAAAGGGAAAAAGGTCATCTGTGGCGGAACGACCGCGGATATTGTCGCGCGCGAACTGAAACGAACGATCCGCATGGACCTCCGGAGCGCGCGGAGGGGATATCCACCCGAATCATCCATGGACGGTGTCGATCTCGTAACGGAGGGAATTCTGACCCTGACGCGCGCGTGCAAGATCATCGAACGCTTGGAGGATGGAGCACCGGTCGATCCGGCATCGCGTCTCGTCGAACTCTTCATGGAGAGCGACCGGATAACGTTCGTCGTCGGGACGCGCATCAACGAGGCGCACCAGGATCCATCCCTTCCCGTGGAACTCGAGATCAGGCGGAATATCGTCCGGAATCTGGCGCATCTCCTCGAGACGCGTCACCTCAAGGAAACTGAAATCCGGTACATCTGAAAGGACGGGGAGCCCCCTTCCGCTATTCGATCTTTCCGAGATTCGGGCGATACGCGAGAAAATAGAGGCACGCGACGAAAAACATGCCGCCGACGATATTCCCGAGCGTTACCGGGATGATGTTCCCGAAATATCCCCCGATCGTAACGTTGTTCATAAGCGCGGGATCGATCTTCGCGGCCTCGGTGACGGCGTTGTTCCCACTGACGAGGAGTCCGATCTCGAGAAAGAACATATTCGCTATGCTGTGCTCGAACCCGCACGCAACGAACGTCATTATCAGGAAAAACGCTGAAAAGAGCTTTCCGGTGACGTCGAGAGCGGCCATACTCATCCAGACGGCGAGGACGACGATCCAGTTGCAGAGGATCCCCCGGACGAACGCCTCCCAGAACGGAATGCTCATCTTCGTCGCCGCGATCCGCAACGCGTTGACACCCACGGCCCCCCTCCAGAGCCCCGATTCGTAGACCAGAAACGCGACGATCAGCGTTCCGAGAAGATTCGCGATGTACACCCAGAACCAGTTCCGGAGAACACCTTTCCACGGTGCGCAACCGGCCAGCGTCCCGAGCGGCATCATGCAGTTCCCCGTGAACAGTTCCGCTCCGGCAACGACGACGATCATCAATCCTATCGAGAAGACCGCTCCGCCGATGAGTTTCGTGAAGCCGACTCCCATATGCTGTGCCATGTCCTGCGTCACGACGATGTTGAGATATCCGCCGAATGAGATGTACGCTCCGGCGAGCGTTCCGAGAACCATCATCTCACGGATCGTCAGGGTACTCTTGATTTTTGCGGATACGCATGCTGCCTTTGCCAGTTCCAACGGGGTCCTGAAGTTCATGAAGCACATTACCTCCCTGATACCAGGCTTTCCGGCACGCCATCCGCAAAAACACTTCGGACCGGACGACGGAACCGGTCCGGAGTATTATATCCAAAGTCCTCATCATTTGTCGCCACGCTCACGTCCTTTCCGTTTATCCCCCGAGCGACCGCGGAATGACGAGGATGATATCCTGGAAGTACGTGATGACGAGAAGGTCCGCGAGAAGCGCCAGAAGATATGGCGTGACCTCCCTCGTGACCGTCTCGATCGGGATCTTCGTGATCGCCGACACGACGAAGAGGTCGAGACCGACCGGCGGCGTAATGCATCCTATCGCGAGGTTCACGACCATCATGACGCCGAAGAAGAGCGGGTCGATTCCCATCGAGAGCGCGACCGGCAGAAGGATCGGTGTCAGGATGACGACGGCCGCGGACGCGTTGATCAGCGTCCCGATGAACAGAAGCAGTAGGTTCACGAGCATCAGGAACACGAGCGGATTCGTCGTGAGGCCCGCGAAGTATTGGCCAAAGATCGGAAGAGCACACGTCTGAACTCCAGTCACGTGGCCTTATCTC
>CALFXN010000494.1 GCA_937957815.1 uncultured Synergistales bacterium | reverse complement strand
CGACAGCAGGACGGATTTGACGAAGCGCGGTCAGAAATGGCTCTGGCGGCCGCTTTGGTGCATGATTTGGGACACGGTCCTTTCAGTCACGCGTTTGAGGATGTCGGACGCACGCTCGATATACAGTTGGCGAATCACGAAACTGTCACTGCGTGGTTGTTGCGTGAAGGCGACGTCAGCAAAGCCCTGAAAACGCGTGGAAGCGGTTTTGACGACGATGTAAGCGCCGTAATCGCGTCCGAGCAGAACGACATCTACAGCGCCGTGGTGTCGAGTCAGTTCGATGCGGATCGGCTTGACTATATGCAGCGGGATCGTATCATGACGGGGACGCAGCTTGGGATGGTCGATCTCGAATGGATTCTTTCAAACCTTGAGATCGGACGTATTTCATCCGGAGTAGACGATGAATCGGTTAACGAGATAGAAACCCTGGTTCTCAATCGCAAGGCTATTCATGCAGCCGAGTCGTATATCCTGAATCTCTTCCAGCTGTATCCGACGGTGTATTTCCATAAGGCGACGCGCGGAGCGGAGAAACTTTTTACGGCCCTTTTGGTGCGACTCCTGACTCTGGCCGGAGAGGGGTCGTGGAAACGTATCGGTCTTCCGCGACAGCATCCTCTGTTGGTGTTTGCCGAAAAACCGGACGATGTTTTGCGGATGTTTGCTCTTGATGACATGGTGGTATGGGGTGCGCTTTCTTTCCTGGAAAAAAGCAGCAAGGATCCGCTTGTGAAAGATTTTTCCGGACGTATTTTGAACCGCAGGCTTTTCAAGTGTATCGACATTCGGGAGAAGCTTGAACAAAAAGGCATAGTGGGCAAAGACCTGGAAAACGCCTGTCTGAAGGTTGAAGACGCCTTGAAAGAGTGGGACAGGGAGCAAAAACTGCAGATTCCGGCGGTCCTGGTCGATCATGGAGAGCGCTTGCCGTATAAGCAGAACAGCGCGAAACAGTTGAATCGAATCCAGGTCCGAACCGCAAATGGCGGGACGGACGACATCGGAGAATATTCCATGATCGTAAAAAACATAGAAAAATTCTGGTTTTCCAGAGCATATATAAGTGAAGCCGATACTACATCGAGAAAACATGTCGAGGATATGATTGCGAGAGTAAGTGCAGGGTTTTGTCCGGACAAGGGGGATGAAAAAACATGCTGAGAAGAGAGTGCGCCGAGCTTGTCGCCAATATTGTCCGTGAGGCGGGGGGAACGCTGATTGGCCGCACCAAACTCCAGAAAATCGCATACCTGCTGAAAAGCGCGGGGCTTTGCCCGCATTTCCATTTTCAGTACCATCATTATGGCCCTTACAGCGAAGATCTCTCGATGGCCGTTCAGGATGCGAAACTTCTATCGATGTTGCGGGAGGAACTTTCTCCTACTTCCTGGGGAGGCGAGTACGCGACGTATCATTCCGATGGAAGCGCCACGTGGAAGCCTGATGAGCACAAGACAATCCTGATCCGGATTTCCTCGGGTGCGCGTTCGATAGAGCTCGAACTTGCCGCTACGGCGGTGTATCTCTCCCGAAGAGAGATGTCTCCTGATCCTTGGGGAGAAACCGCTCGACGCAAACCTGAAAAAGCGGATAAGGAACGTTTGATTCAGGCGAAAACCCTTTACAGAAAACTTCGCGAGGCCGTCCCGGAGCTTCCTGTTTTGCCGGAATGACGGCGCGTCGTTTTTGTAGCATCGGCTGGCGTCATTATCGACACGCTTGCAGAAGTTTTCGATTCAGGGTCAGCACGTCGATTCCTCCGAATTGAAAATCGGAGTCGTGTGTCAACAATTTATATTGCCGTTGGTGGCAGATATCGACACGAAGCGAGTCATTGAGATCGATTTTGCCGGAGGAGAAATCCGTCAATGCCCGGCGAAGATCCAGCGAATCGGCCGGTATTGCGTGAGTTTGGCAGAGATTGACGATCGGCAATACCGGTTCACATATTCGCTCAGTATCAATGGGTCGAGGATGGGGTGGGCCTTTGCCTTCAACAGTCTGGCGAAGACGCCGGGATAATTCGGAATTACCTTGGAGAGGGGCGATACAGAGCTTCATCTCTGCCTCCTGGAAAACAACAACACAGCTTTGCCTCAGTTGATTTCTGAAAAAAAAGTCCGCAACAATCAGCGGCGCTATCGGACAACGCAATGTGCATGTTCGGAACGTTCGAGCCGCGGCAGCGCGTCGACGAGCTGCTTCGTGTATTCCGCCCGGGGGGACGAAAGAACCTCGCGGGCGTTTCCCGTCTCGACGACCCGGCCGCGCCTGAGCACGACGACGCGGTCCGCGACGCGGGATGCGAGCGCGAGGTCGTGCGTGACGAAGACCATCGCGGCGCCGTTTTTCACGGCCCGAAGAAGAACCTTCACGACGTCCATCCGCGTGCTCGCGTCCTGCATACTCGTCGGTTCGTCGCACAGGAGGAGTTCGGGTTCGAGGATGAGCGCGCGGGCCACGGCGACGCGCTGGCGCTGTCCACCGGAGAGATGGAGCCGGACGCGGGAGTTGAGAAGTTCGTCCCCCTCGATGCCGAGCGACGCGAGGATGGAACGCGCCCGTTCGCGAGCTTCCGGCGCGGATCTTCTGCCGTGGACGACCGTCCACGGCTCCGTTGCGGCGTCGATCGCGGAAAGCGTCGGCGGCAGTCCGCCGTACGGGTCCTGGCAGACGTAGCCGCATCGTCGGCGCAGTGAGATCAGGTCTTCGTCGCCGCAGTTCTCGAGATCGCGCCCGAGAAGCGCGACCCTTCCGGAGACGCCGTCCCGCTGCAATCGCAGCGCGACGCGGAGAAGCGTCGTCTTGCCGCTTCCCGACTCCCCGACGATCGCGAGCGCGCTTCCCCTCGCAAGGTTCAGGGTGACGTCCGAAAGCGCCATGTGCCCCGAATGGTTTCGTCTTCCGCCATCGAACGTGACGGAAAGGGACCGGATGTCGAGCGCGTCCGCCGTCGTGGTCGTCATGCGCGTTCCTCCTGATGGGAAAAAGCGGACCGCGATACGAGCGATCCTTCGAGAAGGGCCTTCGTGTGCGCGTGCCGCGGGGAATCGAGAAGACTTTCGGGTGTGCCGCGTTCGACGATCTCGCCGCGGTACATCACGTTGATGTAGCCGGCGCGGGAGAGCGCGAGCGGCAGGTCGTGCGTGACGAGGAGAACCCCCGTGGGGCGGGACGCGCCGTCCGGCCGTTCCGACGCGAGGTCCGCGATCGCGTCCATGACCTCGCGCTGGACGACGACGTCGAGCGCGGTGGTCGGTTCGTCGGCGAGAAGGATGTCCGGTTCGCAGGCGATCGCGAGGGCGACCGCGGCGCGCTGTTTCTGCCCGCCCGAGAGTTCGTGCGGGTAGCGGTTCGCGAGGTCGGCGGAAAGCCCCGCCTTCTCGAGGAGTTCTCTCGTCCGGTGTTCCGCGTCGCGCCGTGAGAGTTTCATGTGGAATTCGAGCGTTTCCCTGATGTGACGTCCGACCGTTAGGACGGGCGTGAACGCGTTCATGGCTCCCTGCGGGACGAGCGCGACGCGCTTCCAGCGGTAGGCGCGGAGCGCGTCGTCGTCGAGCCCGAGAATCGAATCCTTCCCGATCCGGATGTCGCCCGAGATGTCCGTCCCGTTCGGCAATAGTCCGAGGATCGCCATGACGAGGGTGCTCTTGCCCGACCCCGATTCCCCGACAAGCGCCGTCATGCCCCGCGAAGGAACCTCGAGATCGACGCCGCGGACGGCGTGGACGGTCCGTGCTCCCGACCGGTAGGTGACGTTCAAATTTTGGATGACGAGCCCGGATTGGTCTCCGTTGAGTGTTTTTGTGACGTTCATGCGCGACTTTCTCCCTCCGTTGCGCTTGACCGTGCGCCGTCACCCGGGCGAAGCCGCGGAT
>CALFXN010000493.1 GCA_937957815.1 uncultured Synergistales bacterium | reverse complement strand
GGAGTACCGAGGCGAAGCGCCATGCGACGTTTGCCGCACGAGCTCGACGGGCGGATGCGTGGCGGGGGGGCTGAGATTCCCGAGCGGTGGGAATCGATATGGGGCCGAAGGAGGAAGGAATCATGATCCGGAAGAGCGTGTTTCTCGGATTGATGGCGTCTCTGTACGTGATTGCGGCCGCGTGCGGCGTGTCCGGAGCGGGGACGGTCACCGCGGACGACCTGACCTTCACGATGCCGGCCGGCTGGATCGCGAAGGAGGCCCCCGGCATGAAGGCGTACCAGGTCCTGATGTATCAGGGAAAGCCTGTCGGAGAGATGTACCTCGCCAAAGAACCTCTCCTGGCGCCGAAGACGCCGTCGCAGATGCTCGAGGAGGGACTGCGGAAAAACGCGTCGTCGCTGCAGAACTATCAGCCGCTCGAAACGATGAACCTGACGGTCGCGGGACTCGACGCGATTCTGCACGACTACGTCTATTACCTGCCCCAGAGCAGCGTCCCATTCACGGGCCGCGTCGTCGTCACGGTCGTGAACGACGCCGCGTACACCTTCTTCTTCAACACGACATCGAACTACTTCCCGGCCGTAAAGGGGGCGTTCATGGAGATCATCGCGTCCATCCGGAGCATTCCGCGCCCTACTCCGGGAGAACAGCCGTCCGTCGTCACGCAGAAGGGGCCGAGGAAGATCGAGGAACACGGATTCGTGATGGAGCTCGCTTCCGGGTGGATCGAAACGAACGATCCGGCGGGCGCGAAATACAGGTTCTACGGGCCCGACAAAAAACTTGTCGCGTCGTTCTTCCCGTTCGACCGCGACGAGAAAAGTGCCGTGGACGCGCTCTTCGCGATCGCCGGAAAGAGCGATCCGCTCGAGGCGGTATTGAACGGAAAGATCGCGACGAGCTTCAAGACCTTCGGCGACTACGCGCCACTCGGTACGAAACGTCGAACCGTCGCGGGCTGCGACGCGATCGTTCACGACTTCTCGTTCAAACAGGGGGAAATAAAGGGCGTCTACCACTGGTGCATCGTCGCGGTCAAGGACAAGCCGGACGTCGGAACGCAGAAATTCGCACCCTCGTGTTACAGCTTCGCGTTCGTCACCTATCGCCCGGAGAAGTTCGCCGAGTTGACGCCCGTCTTCGACGTGATCCTCGATTCGGCGACGCTCGCAAAACCGCTTCCCTCCGCGACCGCCTCCGTGACTCCGGGCGCAACCGCGACGAACGGAGCCGCGCCGAAGCCCACCCCGGACGAACAGACACTCCCGCCGCTTCCCGACGTCGATCGGCCCGACACCTTCCGGGATCCGGCCGGGAGATTCACGGTGACGCTTCCGAAGGGTGCGACAAAGGACCGGGAGCCGCGAATCGAAAACATGGGCGAGACGGGCGAGACGCACACCTATTCGCTCCCCGGCGTCCCGGACGCGATGGTGATCCTTCACGTCTTCGAGGGCGAGCCCGCAGGCCTCGCCTGGCGCGACCTCCTGACGGCGGAACTCGACGCGAGGGACAGCGGAACGGCGACGTGGACCGTCGGCGGCAGAAAGGTCCCGGTCGATCTCTTCGTGACCGGGGACAATCAGGTTCTCGTCACGGCGGTCTTCGGGGGCGACGGCCTCGCGGTCGGCGTGCGCGTTCCGAGAGAGAAGTACGCACCCTCGCAGGGCTGGATCAAGGCCCTGATCGGCGGTGTGACGTTCAGGTAGAACGACGGGACAGGAGGGAACGATTATGAAGCGATGGATTCCGTATGCGCTCGCCGCGTGCCTCATCCTTGCCGCAATGTCCGCGGATGCGCTCGAACTCGCGTACCACTGGCCGAAGGAGGCGGACCTCTCGGGAACGAACGTGAACCTGCGAAGCGCTCCGTCGACAGGCGCGTCGCAGGTCGGACGGTTCGCCGACCGGGCCGACGCGGGGGAACTTCTCGTCCTGGCGGAATCGAAGGACGAGGCCGGGAACATCTGGTATCGCGTCATCGGCGCGAGACACGGCGAGGGGTGGGTCTTCGGGAAATACGTCTCGGTCCTGCCGGACGCCGGAACAACCGCGGCCGTGTGCCGCCGCGTCCGGGCCGACTACGGCGTCACGTACGCGCTCGCGAAGGCGCGCTTCGGAGAGCCCGTCAGGACCGATGCACGGACCTTCACGATCCGCGAGTT
>CALFXN010000492.1 GCA_937957815.1 uncultured Synergistales bacterium | reverse complement strand
CGACCCGCCGCTTTCGTTCGCCATCCTGACGCTTCACCGGATGCTCGATCTCGACCGCGGGACGACGCTCGAACGCCAGGAACGCCTCCTCGAAATTCTCATCGGGTTCGTCCGCCGCCACGCAATCCGGGACGCGCCGCCGCCGGACCGCGTCTCGCGCGCGACGATGGAGCGCGTCCGCGCCTACCTCGACGAGCGCGTCTCCGAAGACGTGAACCTGCCCGAACTCGCCGCCACAGCGGGGTGCAATCCCTTCCGACTCGTGCGGGCCTTCCGGAGCGCCTACGGACTGCCGCCGCACGCCTACCAGCTTCAGGGGCGCGTACGCCGCGCGCAGGAGCTTCTCCGGAGCGGCTGGAACGCCACGGCGACGGCCGTCGAGCTGGGGTTCGCCGACCAGAGCCACTTCACGCGCATCTTCCGGCAGATCACCGGCATGACGCCGGGAACCTTCGCCCGCTGCGTCCGGTCCGACGAGACCCCGCGCGCCGAACCCCCTATCGGATGAAGTTCGTCTGCAGGCGCTTCTCCGGCGCGGGAAGCGGAACTCCGGCGGAACGTCCGGCCGCGATGGACGCGAGCATCCACGCCATATTGTCGCCGAGCGTGCGCATCGTCTGCATCCCCTCGAGGTCCTGCCGGACCTCGTCGGGCGTGTTGCCGTGAACGCTGTTCCAGTACTGCGACGACACGACGGGCATCCGCGCGATCGTGAAGTATTTGTTCAGCCGGTCGAACGACGCACTCGCCCCTCCCCTGCGGCAGCTCACGACCGCCGCCGCGGGCTTGTTCGCGTAAGCGCCCGACTTCATGAAGAACATCCGGTCGAGAAACGACGTGATCTGCCCCGATGGCCCCGCGAAATAGACCGGAGAACCCACGACGAGCCCGTCCGAATCTTTGAGCAGGTCGATGCACTCGTTCACCGAATCGCCTTTGAAGACACAGTATCCCGACTTCGCGCACGCGCCGCATGCGGTGCAGTCCTGGACCGGTTTATTGCCGATATGGAGGATTCGTGTTTCGATCCCGTGTTTCCCGAGCTGCGACGCGACCTCGCCGAGCGCCGTGAACGTGCAGCCCGCAGCGTGCGGACTTCCGTTGATCAGAAGAACCTTCATCGTACGACCTCCCCGTTGTGGCGGCCCGCAGGTTTTGTCTGCGGTCCGATCCCGATATCCGAAGGCTGCCACAGAACGCCGATTGCCAGATGGCTTCTCTTGCGTATCCGTTGCGACACCTACACGTACGTTTCCCGGAGCATTTCCGCCACCGACTGATCGATCTGCTCCCGGCGCCTGATCGCATCGAAGCGATCGAGAAGATCTCCCGGTCTCAGGCGCTTCTTCGCGTCGCCTGAAATGTCCGCGACGACGCGCCCCCCGTGCATCATGACGAGCCGGTCCCCGAGGCTCACGGCCTGCTGCATCGAGTGGGTGACCATCAGCGTCGTGAGGTTTCCGGCACGCACGAGGCCGTCGGTGACGCGAATGATCATCTCCGCCGCACGCGGGTCGAGTGCGGCGGTGTGTTCGTCGAGCAGCAGCAGTTCGGGACGGCGTACCGTCGCCATCAGCAGCGTCAGAGCCTGCCGCTGTCCTCCGGAAAGCGAGCCGATTTCGTCGTCGAGGCGATTCTCGAGCCCCATTCCAAGCTTCTTGACGCGTTCAGCGAGCTCCTCGCGCGACCGGATCGACTCGTTCGGGCGCAGCGTGCGCCGCAATCCCCGCCGCGAGGCCAGCGCGAGGTTCTCTCCAACCGTCATGTGGGGCGCCGTGCCGCTGAACGGGTTCTGAAAGACGCGCCCGACGAGCGCCGCACGTCTGTGCTCCGGCCATCGCGTGATGTTCCGCCCGGCGAGCAGGATCGTCCCCCGATCGACGATGACGCTCCCCGACACAGCATTCTGGAGCGTGGACTTTCCCGACCCGTTCGTTCCGATGACCACCACGAATGTCCCGTCGCCGACGAGAAGGTCGACTCCGCGCAACGCGCGAACCTCGTTTTCCGTTCCGGGATGGAAGGTTTTGACGATTCCCCTGACGTCAAGCACGTCCGACTCCCTTTCCCTTTCCGAAACGCGCAGCCAGGTCCGGAAGAACGAGCGTCGCGAGAACGAATGCCGCCGTGACGAGTTTGAGGTCGTTCGGATCGAGCCCCCATCGGAGCGCGATCGAGACGAGCAACCGGAACAGGACCGACCCCATGACCGTCCCGGCGATCGCGACGCCGAGCGCGCGCGTGCGCACGAGCGCCTGTCCGATGATGACGCTCGCGAGCCCGAGAACGAGCGTTCCGACACCCATCTGGACGTCAGCGAACCCCTGGTACTGCGCGAGAAGCGCGCCGGAAAGAGCCGAGAATCCCCCCGAAACCGCGAGGCTGATGAGAAGCATGTCGGGTGCGCTCACACCC
Organism: uncultured Synergistales bacterium; assembly: GCA_937957815.1. Classification (GTDB taxonomy): domain Bacteria; phylum Synergistota; class Synergistia; order Synergistales; family Aminobacteriaceae; genus CALFXN01. The sequence goes on along the minus strand of CALFXN010000492.1, from coordinate 4,799 downwards.
TGCGCGAGCGCCGACTGTGCGTTGTCCCCCGACGCCCGGAGCGCGACGCCGAAGTCCGTCGCCAGGAAGACGCGGAGCGCCAGGGCGAGAAGACACGCGACGGCCGCCGCGCCCGCGAGGGCCGCGAGATCCCCCGTCGGAACGCTCCAGGCTCCCATGCGGACCGTTTCGAGGCCCGTCAGCTTCCGGATCACCGTCCCCGCCATGTCGGCGAGCGTCGCCGTCCGCGACAGGGGAACGTTGCTCCCGCCCATGATCCGAAGGTTGACAGAGTAGAGCCCGGTCATGACGAGGATCCCCGACAGAAGGCTGTTGACCCGAAGGCGCGTGTGAAGCACTCCGGTCGTGCATCCGGCCAGCATTCCGGCTCCGGCCGCCGCGAGCGTCGCGACGACGGGGGACGCTCCCCGGACGATAAGGACGGCGGCCACGGCGGCCCCGAGCGTCAGGACGCCGTCGGTTCCGAGATCCGCGAAGCCGAAGATCCGGAACGTGACGAAGACTCCGAGGGCCATCACCGCGAGGATGAAACCCATCGTGAGCGCTCCCGCGAGAAGACTCACGCGTCGCCTCCTTCGGGCGCCGTCAACGGCCCGGCCCAGAGAGCGCCGCCCAGAAACGCGCTCTCCCCCGCGCCGGAGATCGGACGCCGGTCGTGCAACAGGTGAAGCATCCCGACGGGCGTGAGCGCGTCGAAGATCTTCGCGAGCAGCGGACGGAGCTCCACCCGGCCCCTGGGGATCGCCCGGAACGGGAACACCGCCGCGTGGAAGTGCCCCCGAAGGTCGTCGCCTGGCCCGAGGGAACGAAACTGCGGCGCGAGGTCACCGGAATGGCCGATCGCCGCCGCGCCGACCACGACTGCCAGATGCCGGTCGTACCGCTTCTCCGGCCAATAGGCCAAGTGCTCTCGCACGGCCGGGAACGCAAAAAAGTCCGCGTCCGGCGGCGCGCTTCCCGCACGCGCGAGACCGCCTTCCGTGGAGCGCAGATTCAGGCTCGCGCCGACGAGCCCCGATGTTTCCGCGACGATCGCCATCGCGACCATCCGGGCCCCGGTCGCCCCGATCGCCCTCCCGACAAGCGCCGAGAGCGGCACACCCGGAAGGTCTTCGGAGAACCGCAGGCAGATCGACGATTCGCCGTGGAACACGAACCCCGACGAAAATCTGACCGACGGGACGAACTCTCCCGACGCGGCCATGAAATCCGGTGTCCCGCCGTCGCCCGGAGGAAGCTGCATCGCGAATCCCGCGACAATCATCACCTCGCCAGCCACGCCATCCTCCCCTCCGAACGATCCGATTCCGAGCCCCCACGAGCGCCCGTCACACGCGAACGGTTTCCCCGGCGCTGGAAACATGGCGTGAAAGCCCCCGGCCGGGTTCAGGACATACCGCTCGCCGTCGTCTTCCGGATCTGTCGCCGAAGGACGGTCGAGAGTGGCGAAGAGTTCGTCCATCCCCACCATTCCCAGAATCTCCCTGACGAATGCAGATGATCGCCGGATGCGGAGATCGCCGCCGAGCGATGCCAGAACCTTCCTGTAGCGCAGAAGGCTCCGGATGCCCGCCGAGCTCAGAAAATCCACGCCGCCCATGTCGAGCGCGACGCGATACGCCCCCCGCCGCAACGCCTCCTCGAACTCGTCCTCGAGAGCGCGGCAGCTCCCCGCGTCGAGCCGCCCTTCGAGCGCCAGGAGAAGCTCCGTCGATTCCTCTCGCCGTTCTATGCGCATTCCCGAGCGCCCCTTCCGGTCATCGCCCCGGAACCATCCGCGCCGAGCGTCGCAGCGACTCCGGAATGTCCAGCCCGTATCGCCGGGCGTTCGCCCCGTTGATCGTGACGACCGTCCGGCTGACGGGCGAGAACGGGATTCCCGCGGGGTTCTCGCCGCCGAGAACGCGGATCGCGAGACGCCCCATGTCCTCACCCCCGGCCGCATAGTCCCGGGCCACCGTCACGGCGGCGCCTCCGTTCGTCGCGGCGCTCGTATCGAACGCGAAGAGCGGAACCCCCGCGTCGAGGCATACCTTCGAGATCGGGGCGAACGACGACATGAAGATATTCCCGACGACCTGGAGCACTGCGTCGACCCGCTTCGCGAGCAGCGCCCGGATTCCGTCGGAGATCTCGGCCGGAGTCGATACGGGAACGGAGACGCACTCGACGCCCCGCGCGGCGAGTTCTTCCGTGACGCGTTCAAGGTTGTAGACGCAGTTGGATTCGGACGGATTGACGAGCGTTCCGACGCGCTTCGCTCCCCTGACGCAGCCGAGAAGCGCGGCGACTCCCTCCGCGTAGGCCGACGCCGACGAGACGCCCGTCACGTTCGGAAGGTGATTCGCGTCGCTCGTCCCTGCCCCCGCCGCGACGGGGTTCGCGACGACGCCGAAGATCACGGGGATCGTCCGCACCTTCTTCAGCGCGGCCTGGAGCGCGGGCGTGGACGTGAGCGCGATCAAATCCGCGTTCCGGCCGAGGGCGTTGTCGATCATCGCCGAGAGCGTCGGCATGTCGCCCTGCGCGTTGACGACGGACAGAGCGTACTCTCTCCCCTCCGTCCACCCCGCGTCACGGAGCGCCCTGCGGAATCCATTGAGGGTTTCCTCCGCCGGAGCCGAATCGACGTAGTTGAGAAAGAATATCTTCCGGCAACGAATTTCGGCCGCGTTCCGGCCGTCGTCCGGACCGTTCTTCCCGACGCGGGACGGGAGATCGGAAACGAGAAGCGCCGCGCCGGCGGCGGCGATCAGGAGCATTCCGGGAAGCAGACGCTTCAGGGTCGTGAGCACATCGATACCTCCGCAATATCCATTTGTTCGTAATTATTGCACACTCCGGGACTCCCCGGCTCACGAATCCTCCCGCAGCACCTCGGCCTGCCGGACGAGCCGAGAACAAGCGCGTCGACATCCCCGACCGATTCGAGAACCGGCCGGAGGTCGTCCCGGACGGCGCACCGGCCGTAGCTTTCGCCGCCCCTGAGTTTGCACGCGAAACAACTCACGCACCCGGAAAACCGCAGGTCGCCGAGGTGAACCATCTCCGTTCGCGCCCCTTCCGACTCCGCGCCCTCGAGCACCTTCGCGAGAAGCGTCGCCGTGTTCCACGTCTTCCGCGGACTTCCGTTGACCGCGAGAACCTTCATTCGACCCCCTCCCTCGCCGGAGCGATCGCGGCGTCCATGCGCCGTCGGACACTATCATAGCGCATGCCGCTCAGGCCGAGCGACCGCCCCGTTCGCCGCGTTTCGATTGTAGAATAGACGCGGCGCGCCCGGACGGGACGCCGTCACGAAAGGAGATTGACGCGACATGAATCTCGCACGTTTTCCGCGCCGCCGGTACACCGAAGGCGCGACGCCGATGGAGCATCTTTCGAGGCTTTCCGGACTGGTCGGAGGGCCGGAGATCTGGATCAAGCGGGACGACCTCCTCGGATTCTTCCCCGGGGGCAACAAGACGCGGAAGCTCGAATTCCTCATGGCGGACGCGCTCTCGAAGGGCGCGGTCGCGGTCGTCACGTGCGGCGCGGTGCAGTCGAACCACTGCCGCCTCACCCTCGCCGCCGCGAAGAAGGAAGGCCTCGAGTGCCACCTCGTCATCACGGAACAGGTTCCGGGGAGCTACTCCCCGCACGCGTCGGGAAACAACTTCCTGTTCCAGCTCATGGGGGTCGACTCGATCACGGTCGTCCCTGGGACGTCCGACCCGACCGCCGAGACCGCGAAGGTCGCCGACCGCCTCCGCGCCGCGGGAAAGACGCCGTATGTCATCCCCGTCGGCGGGTCGACTCCCGTCGGGTCGCTCGGGTACGTCGCCTGCGCGGAGGAGATTCTGTCGCAGGCGTTCGACAAGGGGCTCGCCTTCGACCGGATCTTCACGACGAGCGGCAGCGCGGGAACGCACGCGGGCCTCGCGGTCGGCCTGTGGGCCAACAGGGCGGACATCCCGCTCACGGGGATCAACATCGGCGCGCCGAACTCCGTCCAGGTCCCGGCGGTGCACAAGCTCGCGGCCGACACGGCCCGCTTCCTCGGGATCGGCGAACCGTTCCCGGCCGGATCCATCGACTGTCGCGACGGGTACATCGGCGAAGGTTACTCGCTGCCGTCGGAGTCCATGCTGAAGGCCGTCCTCCTTCTCGCGCGGACGGAGTCCGTCCTTCTCGACCCCGTCTACACCGGAAAGGCCTTCGCGGGAATGCTCGACCTGATCGCGCACGGCCTCTGCGGCAAGGGACAGCGCGTCCTCTTCATCCACACGGGCGGCATCCCGGCGCTGTTCCACTACCAGAAATACTTCGACCCGGAACTCTTTCGGGACGCGGAAGCGCGGTAGGTCCGGCGTGCGCCTCCCCTTCGTTCTCGCCCTCGGCGCCTCCGTCGCGCTCTCGCTCTATCCGCCGACGAAGACCTGGGCCGTGGGGGCCGCGCTCCTTCTCGGCGCGCTCGCGGGCAACATAGCGCCCGCGTCCGTCCCGGCATGGCTCGGGAAGGCGCGGAAGCTCACGCTGAACTCGGCCGTCGTGCTCTTCGGGTTCGGGCTCAACATCCGGCAGGTCATCGCGGTCGGGGGACAGGGGTTCTGGCAGACGGCCGTGAGCCTCGCGGTCATCCTGTCGCTCGGGTATGTCCTGATGCGGTTCGTCCGGCTGCGCCCCGCGACCATGAAGCTCATCACGGTCGGGACGTCGATCTGCGGCGGGAGCGCCATCGCGGCGGTCTCGTCCGCGATGAAGGCGGACGACGAGGACATCGGCGTCTCGATGGGCGTCGTCTTCCTGCTGAACACGGT
>CALFXN010000491.1 GCA_937957815.1 uncultured Synergistales bacterium | reverse complement strand
TTTCCTGCAGTTCTTTGACGAGGGTTTCGGTATTGATCTCGTGCACGCCTTTTTCGGCGCCATCAGCGGATCGAACCCGGCGACGGTCGCTGCGATCGGAGGAATCATGGTTCCGGAGATGATCCGCAAGGGGTATCCTCCGGCATACGCCGGCGCGATCGCCGCCGCGGGAGGAACGCTCGGCGTCGTCATTCCGCCGTCTATTCCGATGATCACCTTCGGCGTCGTCGCGGGGGTCTCGATCGGCGATCTCTTCATGGCGGGATTCGGCCCCGGAATTCTCATCGCGCTGACGATCAGCGTTGTCGTCGTCGCCCTGAGCGCTCGGATGGACATCCCCCTCGAACCGAAACGGACATTTTCCGATTTCCTCTCGGCCCTGAAGGATTCCGTTCTCGCCATCGTCATGCCGCTGATCATCCTGGGCGGGATCTACGGAGGAATCTTCACGCCAACGGAAGCCGGCGCGGTCGCCGTCGTCTACAGCTTCGTCGTCAGCGTCTTCATCTATCGGGAGCTCACGCTCCCGAAGCTGAAAACGGTCATTATCCGCGCGGGGATCAGCACATCCGTGGTGTTCTTCGTCATCGCGACCTCCCAGTCGCTGTCGTGGCTCATCACGATCAGCCGCGTCTCCCAGGCCATAGCGGATTCGATCCTTTCGATCACATCCCAACCATTTCTTCTCATCACGCTCGTCAACGTCATTCTTCTCGTTTTCGGCATCTTTCTCGAGACTCAGGCGATCATCCTTCTCCTTGCGCCGCTGTTCCTGCCGATCGTCACCGGCGTCGGAATGGATCCCCTGATGCTCGGCATCATTATGGTCGTCAATACGTCAGTCGGGATGATCACTCCTCCGATGGCCGTCAATCTCTTCGTCGCCGTCTCTCTCGTGAAAGAGCACAATGTCACCATCGAGAAGATCACGCGCTACATTCTTCCCTTCCTGATCGTCGAGATCGTCGATATTTTCATCGTCAGCAACCTTCCCCTCCTCTCCGTGGGAATTCTGAAGCTGGTGAAATAATGTACCGGCTGATCTGCGTCTGCGACGATCTCACAGGCTCTTCCGTACAATCGATACTCCTCCGCAACAAAGGTTTCAAGGTCGACCAGCTCGTCGACGCGGGGGCCGAGTTCGCCCCCACGGGACACGCGGAGGTTCTCTCGATCAACGCAGACACTCGGCGAATCCCCGAAGATCAGGCGAAACGGACGATCGCATCGATCATCCGTCGATATAGCCATGCCGCGAGATACGCGAAGAGGATCGACACGACCCTGCGCGGCCATCTCCGGGCTGAAACCGAGCTCCTGCTCGATCTTCTTCCCGGGAGCGTCGCGATCGTCGTTCCGGCGTACCCCGCTTCGGGCCGGACGACGATCGGCGGATATCACCTCCTTGACGGGCAGCCTCTCGAGCGGACGGAACTCAGAAACGACACGCTCTGGCCGGTTCGTTCGAGCTTCGTTCCCTCGTACTTCGCCCCGGGGAGCGGACATATTCCGATCGAAACGATCTCGGAAGGAGCGGAATCCGTCTCACGCGCACTCATCTCCTCGACCGAACGGACACGCACCGTGATCGCCGATGCTCTCACCGATTCGGACATAGACATTATCGCCCAGGGGGCCGTGCGCACCGGACTCAGGATACTCCCCGTCGATCCCGGTCCCTTTACCGCCGCGTATGCCTGGCATCTCCTGTCGACGGGGACGTCTTCGTCGATCCTCGCCATCATCGGGAGTACGTCCGAACTGACGCGAAGACAGCTCGAAGCGCTCCGGAAACACGTCCCCGTACACTGTCTTTCATTGTCCGTGGAACGACTCGTCTCGGCAGCGGCAGACGACATGGACTGGGATCTTCCCCGGAACTTCGCCGGCGGCATACTCGTGCTCCGTCCCGAGGAGGAGCTGAGACGGGGAGCTGAGGAAATGATCGCCGAAGGGCTCGCTGCCGCCGGAGCGTTCTTCATGGAAACGCTCACACCGACCGTATCCGGTGTTATCCTTTCGGGAGGAGACACGGCCATCCACTTTGCCCGGAGGTTGGGAATATCGGTTCTCTCGCCGGAGGCCGAAATCCAGCCGCTTATGATGGGGGGACGTGTCGCTGGCGGGCCGTATTCCGGTCTTTTCGTCGTCACCAAGGGAGGGCTCGTAGGACGCGAAGACGCGCTGGAACGTGCCGCAGACTGGATTTCCAGAGAAATCAGGAGGGAATCATGACAAAACCGGTAATCGCTGTAACTATCGGAGATCCGGCAGGAATCGGCCCGGAAATCGTCCTGAAGAGTCTCATGTCGCGCCACGTATGGGAGCGCGGCGTTCCTCTCATCGTGGGAGATCTATCCGTCCTGAAGGCCGTGCGGGATCGACTCGGACTGAAAATTCGCCTCAATCGCGTCAGAGACGCGGAATCGGCGTTCGGCGACGTCAGGGAATTCCCCGTCTTCGATGTCGCACGGATTAATGACCCCTCGAAACTCGACGTCGGTGCAATCTCCGAACTCGGGGGAGAGGCCTCCGTCGCGTACATCAGGGCGTCCGTCGATTTGTGCAAAAGAGGCGGCGTAGCCGGCATAGCGACGGCACCGATCAACAAGGAAGCTCTGCGCGCAGCGCGATTCCATTACATCGGACACACTGAAATGCTCGCAGAGATGTCCGGGGCAAAAAACAGCTACACCATGTTCCTG
>CALFXN010000490.1 GCA_937957815.1 uncultured Synergistales bacterium | reverse complement strand
GCGCGTTGACGAAGCACGGCTCGCCCTCGGCATGCAGGTCGCGGGTGGAACCGAACGCGTTGGTGTTCTCCGCGTTCTTCGCCGCGCGGTAGACTCACACCCGCTCGGCGCGGTTGGACGGCAGCTCTTCGCGATCGCTGGAATACAGGTACTGCCGGAAAAACTCGCCCAGCCGCAGGAAGCCGTAGCGGAAGTGCTCGGCCGTCATGGGCTTCCCGTCGGACCACTTCATGCCGTCGCGGAGATGGAAGACCCATGTCATTCCGTCGTCCTTCACGTCCCAGCTCTTCGCGTACCCCGGCTCGGGACGATCGTCGAAGCCGATGCGGACAAGTCCCTCGAAGATGTTGTAGATAACGGTCGAACCGTCCACGGCATTGTTCAGGACCGGATCGATCGTCCTCGGTTCGACGCGCAGATTGTAGACGAACGTCTTCTCGTCGGCAGCCGCAACGCCGGCCAGCGACGCGCACACCATAATCACCAGGGTGCAGAGTGCGAATAGCGTTTTCCTCGACATTGTGAACCAATCCCTCCTCAGTTTTTTTCGATGGATCACTTGACGAGACAGGCGCAATAGTGACCGTTGCCGCGATCCGTCAGTTCCGGAACCACCTCCCTGCATCTGGATTCGGCGTATCGGCAGCGCGTATGGAACTTGCAGCCCGGCGGTGGATTGATCGGGTTCGGGATCTCTCCTTCGAGCGGGATTCTCCGCCGTTCGTCCGCCCGGTCCGGGTCGGGAACGGGGATCGCCGAGAGGAGCGCTTCGGTGTACGGGTGCAGCGGCCTGGTATAGAGTTCGTTGCTTCCGGCGATCTCGACCATCGTCCCCAGGTACATCACCGCGATGCGATCGCTGATATGCTTGACCATCGAGAGATCGTGCGCGATGAAGAGATACGTGAGGGAGAACTCCTTCTGGAGATCTTCGAGCGTGTTCACGATCTGCGCCTGGATGGAGACGTCGAGCGCCGAGATCGGTTCGTCGCAGACGATGAATTCCGGCGACGCGGCGAGCGACCGGGCAATCCCGATCCGCTGACGCTGCCCCCCCGAAAATTCGTGCGGATACCGGTTGGCGTGCTCCGAGTTGAGGCCGACGGTTCGCAGAAGTTCCCGCGCGCGTTCCCGGCGTTCCCTCGGCGCGTGAAGCGAGTGGATCGTCATCGGCTCCATGACGATATCCCCAACCGTCATCCTGGGATTCAGCGACGCATACGGATCCTGGAAGATCATCTGCATCCGCCGCCTGAACGGGAGCATCTCGCGCTGCGAGAGATGCGCGAGGTCCGTCCCGTCGAACACGATCTCCCCCGCCGTCGGGTCGTACAGCCGGATGATCGACCGCCCAACGGTCGTCTTTCCGCACCCCGACTCGCCGACGAGCCCGAGAGTCTCGCCGCGCCCGATCGAAAACGAAACGCCGTCGACCGCCCGGGCAGCCTGATGCCGTCCGACCCGGAAGTGCATCGCGAGATTCCTGACCTCGAGAAGCGCGCTCATGCGCACGCACCCCCCGCGACGGACCGGGCACATCTCCGGTCGTGAAGCCAGCAGGTCGCGACGTGCCCCTCCGAAAGCGACGTCGGTCCGGGCGGCAATTCCATGCAGACGCGCATCGTCTCGGGGCACCGCGCCGCGAACGGGCACCCGGGGGGCGGGTTCAGCAGGTCCGGTGGCTGCCCTTCGATCGGAACCAGGCGTTCGCGGACGAGAGTGTCCGGGTTCGGCACGGAGTGCAGCAACCCTTTCGTATACGGATGGCCGGGTGCGTAGAAGATATCCTTTCGCGTTCCGCGTTCGACGATGCGTCCGCCGTACATGACGACCACGCGGTCGGCCATCCCGGCGATGACGCCGAGGTCGTGCGTGATCAGGATAATCGACGTCCCGGTACGCGCCTGAAGCGCCTTCATGAGTTCGAGGATCTGGGCCTGGATCGTGACGTCGAGCGCCGTCGTCGGCTCGTCGGCGATCAGGAGCGCGGGGTCGCACGTCATCGCCATCGCGATCATGATGCGCTGCCGCTGGCCGCCGGAGAACTGGTGCGGATACTGGTCGATCCTTTTCTCCGCCGGACAGATCCCGACGTGACGGAGCATTTCGATCGCGCGTTCGCGCGCCTGCGTCTTCGTCATTCCCCTGTGCCGGATCAGAGGTTCCATAAGCTGGTATCCGACGCTCAGAACCGGGTTCAGGCTCGTCATCGGATCCTGGAAGATCATTCCGATCCTGTTCCCGCGGAGGTGTGCGACCGTCTCGTCGTCCGCCTCCGCGAGCTCCATTCCGTCGAAACGGATGTTTCCGCCAACGACGCGTCCGGACGTCCCCAGAAGGCGCAGGATCGAGAGCATCGTCACGCTCTTGCCGCTCCCCGACTCTCCGACGATTCCGAGAACCTCTCCGCGCCGCAGCGAGAGCGAAACGTCCCGCACCGCACGGACCTCTCCGGCGGGCGTGAAGAACGACGTATAGAGGTTCGTGATCTCGAGAAGCGTATCCATCTGGGACCTCACTTTCGCAGCCTCGGGTCGAGCGCGTCGCGGAGACCGTCGCCGAGGAAGTTGAACGCGAGGATCGTGACCGAGATCGCAGCCGCGGGGAAGAAGAGCTGGTACGGATAGATCGCGAGCGTGTTGATCGCGTCGCTCGTCAGAACGCCCCAGCTCGCCATGGGGGCCGACACGCCGAGGCCGATGAAGCTCAGGAACGCCTCGACGAAGATCGCCTGCGGGATCGAGAACGTCAGCGTGACGAGGATCGGTCCCATCGCGTTCGGGATCAGGTGTCGCAGCAGGATCCGCCGGAGCGACGCGCCGAGGACGCGGGCCGCGAGAACGAACTCCTCGTTCTTGATCCGGATCGTCTCCGCTCGGACGATCCTGGCCATCGACGCCCAGTACGAGATCCCGAGCGTCAGGAAGATGCTCTTGAGTCCCGGCCCGATGACGACCATGAGCAAAATGACGTAGATCATCAGCGGGATGCTGTGAATCGCGTCGACGATGCGCATCATGACGTTGTCGGCGCGCCCTCCGAGGTACCCCGAGATTCCGCCGTAGACCACGCCGATCGTGAGGTTGATCAGACTCGCAACGAGGCCGACGGCCAGCGATATCCGAGCGCCGTACAGCACCCGCACGAACAGGTCGCGCCCGAACATGTCCGTTCCGAAAAGGTGCGTTCCGGACGGCGCCTCGTTCGCGACGAGGAAGTCCTGCGCGTCGTATTCGTAGGCCGACAACATCGGGCCGAACGCCGCGAAGAGCACGACGATCACGATGACGGCGAGCCCTCCCATCGCGAGCGGGTCCGCCTTCAGCCGCCGCCACGCATCCTGCCAGTAGCTCACGCTCTCGCGGAGGAATTCGTCCTTTCGTTTCTCGTCGTCGCTCACACGCTCGAAGAGTGCCGGATCGATCGTCGAGAGCGACGCTTCCGAGGCGCCGTTTCCGCTTCTCATCGTCTCCATGGTCGCCTCTCAGCCTCCGAGCTTGATTCGCGGGTCGATGAAGCCGTAGCAGATGTCCACGACAAGATTCAGACTCACGAGCAACGCGCTGTAGAAGACCGTGACTCCCATGATCGTCGTGTAGTCGCGGTTCTGGATGCTCGTCACGAAGAAGGTTCCGAGCCCCGGCACACCGTAGATCTGCTCCACGACGAAGCTTCCGGTAAGGATTCCCGCCGCGAGCGGACCGAGGTACGTCACGACCGGGATCACGGCGTTCCTGAGCGCGTGGATGTAGACGACCGTACGTTCGCGCAGTCCTTTGGAACGGGCGGTCCGGATATAGTCCTGCTGGATGACCTCGAGCATGCTCGACCTGGTCAGGCGCGAAATGAATGCCGTCGGGTACCCGGCGAGCGTGATCGCCGGAAGGATCGCCGTCGAGATCCCCTCCCAGAAGCCCACCGTCACGATTCCAAGCCGGTACGCGAAGATGTAGACCATCAGGGTCGCGATCACGTAGTTCGGGATCGTGATGCCGAGCGTCGCCACGACCATGGCGCTCTTGTCCTGCCACCCGCCGCGCCTGAGCGCCGAGACAATCCCCGCCGGAACGCCGACGCCGAGAGCGATCAGGATCGCAAGCGACCCGATGAGAAGCGATATCGGAAAGCTGTTGCGTATGAGGTCGTTGACCGACATTCCCTCGTACCTGAAGGACGGTCCGAGATCGAAGCGTGCGAGACTCTGAAGATAGTGAAAGTACTGGACGTGGATGGGATCGTTCATGTGGTAGCGTTCGAGAACCTTCGTGAGAATCTGGGGGGGGATCGCTTTCTCGTCGGTAAAAGGACCGCCCGGGATGGCGCGCATCAGGAAGAACGTGAGCGTGATGACGACGAACAAGGTGACGGCGCTGGTCCAGATACGCTGAAAGATATACCGGCTCATTTCGATCTCCTTCCGGGAACAGAATGAATCCGAAATACAAGTTTATTATAGCCTTTTCGCTATCCGGATCAACTGTATCCTTTTATGTATCCAAAATTACGGGCAACAGAGTTGCATCTATGCGCCTCTTCTGCTAGTATTGTGAACACAATCACCTTCAATTAAGGAGGGATCGCAGTGTTTTCGCCAAAGATTCGAGTGGTCCAGTACGGGTGCGGAAAGATGGGGCGCGTGTTCCTCAGGTATCTTTACGAGAACGGAGCGGAGATCGTCGGAGCGATCGACAGCAATCCCGCCGTCGTCGGAAGGGACGCGGGCGAAGTCGCCGGGCTCGGTTTCCGTCTCAACGTCCCAATACGGAGCGACGCGCGCGAAGTCTTCGAGGAGTGCGACGCCGACGCCTGCATCGTCGCGGTCGCCAGTCTCATGACCGATATGTACGCGCACCTGGAGATCCCCGTGAGCTACGGCGTCAGCACGATCACGACCTGCGAGGAGGCCTTCTACCCGTGGACGACGTCTCCGTCGCTCACGAACCGGCTCGACCGGCTCGCCAAGGAGATGGGCTGCACCGTCACGGGGTGCGGCTACCAGGATGTCTTCTGGGGCAACCTGATTTCGGTCCTCGCCGGAGCCACGCATAAAATAACGCGCATCGAGGGCGTGACGAGCTATAACGTCGAGGATTACGGCATCGCGCTCGCGAAGGTCCACGGCTCGGGCCTGTCGATGGCGGACTTCGACCGGGACATCGCGCGCAACGATTCGCTGCCGTCCTACGTGTGGAACTCGAACGAATGGCTCTGCTCGCAGCTCGGCTTCACGATCAAATCGATGAAGCAGAAGCTCGTCCCCACGACGGCGAACGTCACGCTTCACTCGACGACGCTCGGGATGGACATCCCGCAGGGGCACGCAACGGGGATGTCGGCGGTCGTCACGACCGAGACCTTCCAGGGGCCGGTCATCGAGACGCAGTGCGTCGGCAAGGTCTACGCCCCCGGCGAGACGGACTGCAACGACTGGACGATCCTCGGCGAGCCGGACACGACCGTGAAGATCGCCTGCCCCGCAACGGTCGAACTGACGTGCGCGACGATCGTCAACCGGATTCCGCAGCTTCTGAACGCCCCGACGGGCTACGTCACGACCGAGAAGCTGCCGCCGGCGAAGTACCTCGCCTACCCGATGGAGCACTACCTCGAAGAGTAGCTTTCATCTGTCAGGATGACCGTGATACAACAGGGAACGACGCGGGACGCAAAAAAACAGCTTGCGTCCCGCGTCTTTTTTCGTACCATATGATATGGATCGTGACGGTTGTACGCGTCCGTCGTCCGAATATCCGGAACACGAGGGAGAGGGGAAAGATGAAGGCCAGATCCACCGCAGTGCTTGCCGTGTGCGCCATGCTCTTCGCAGGATGCGTCGCCGCCGTTCCCTGCGGCGCCCAAACGGCCGCCGTTTTCCCGGAGAAATGCGTTGTCGCGGCCGGGGCGACCGAACTGGACATCGCCGCGCTGTTCGACAGATGGAACGAGGCGCTCAGGTCCGGGGATCCGGAGAAGGTCGCCAACCTGTACGCCGAACGGTCGATCCTCCTGCCGACACTCTCGAACACGCCCCGCCTCACGCGCGGAGAAAAGGTCGACTACTTCCGCCACTTTCTCGAGCGTCGGCCGTCCGGAGAGATCGTCATGCGACAGATTTCGATCGGAGCCGACATCGCCGTCGACACCGGCCTGTACACGTTCCACTACGCGACGACGGGCGAAAGCGTGCGGGCGCGCTACAGCTTCACCTACCGCTGGAACGGCGACAACTGGCGCATCGTCAGCCACCACTCGTCCGTCATGCCGGAGAAATAGGCGGGTAGCATCGGAAAAACGGAAGACGATGAACCTTTCGGCGCTTGTAACGGAGACATTACATTCCAAGCAGGCTTAGCTGGGGAATGGCACGGATTGGAGGGTGGAATAATGTTGCAGCGGCTTCGCATTCAAAATTTCAAGATCTGGAAGGACACCTCGGATATCCGGATGGCTCCGATTACGCTGTTTTTCGGGGCTAACAGCTCGGGGAAGTCGAGCATCGGGCAGTTCCTGATGATGCTCAAACAGACCGTGGAGTCTCCCGACAGAAAGGCCGTCTTCTACCCCGGAGGGAGGAACACGGCCGTACAGCTCGGTTCGTATCAGGACATCGTCTTTCATCACGATCCCAAAAAAGATCGCGTTCGAATATCAATGGGACGTGCCCGAGACGCTCAGATTCAGGGATGCGAAGACTAGCACCCAGTTTTCGGGAAACGCCGTGTCTTTCAACGGCGAAATCGGACTGGACGAAAAGGACCAACATTCGTTGATCGTCGATCATTTTTCGTACCGGCTTCTGCAAAAGGACAGTATGGTCCTGTTCGTCGGAATGCACCGGAACTCCGGCGCCAAGGCCGAATACAAGGTTGAGTTCGAGGACTACCAACTCAAACGGAATCCCGGGCGTGCGTGGAATCCCGGAGCGCCGGTCCGGTTCTACGGATTTCCGGACGAAGTCGTCGCCTATTATCAGAACGCGGACTTCGTCCAGGAGCTGAACCTGCGGCATGAAATGCTGTTCCGTTCTCTCAGCTATCTGGGGCCGCTGCGAACAAAGGCTGAACGATTGTATTCCTGGACGGGGATCGAACCGGAGAGCGTCGGGTACGCCGGTGAACATACCGTCGCCGCCATCCTGGCGGCCAAAAAGCGGAGAATCAACTTTGGTCCGAAACGTCCCACTTTTCCATTCGAAGGTGTTATAGCCAGAAAACTGAAGGAAATGGAATTGATCGAGGAATTCAGAGTCAACCCGATCTCGGAGCAGCGTCAGGAATACGAGGTCAAGGTTCGCACAAAGGGTTCTCCGGACTTTGTGGATCTTCCCGATGTGGGATTCGGTATCTCACAGGTGCTGCCCGTACTCGTTCAGTGCTTCTACGCCCCCAGCAACTCCATCATCCTCATGGAACAGCCGGAGATCCATTTGCACCCCCGGGCGCAGTCGCTTCTGGCGGACGCCATGATCGACGTCATCAACTCGCGGGAAAACGGCAAACCGCGCAACATCCAGATGATCATTGAGACACATTCGGAACACTTTCTTCGCCGCCTTCAAAGACGTATTGCGGAGGACGCAGTCCCCCAGGAAAAGGTGGCGGCGTATTTCGCCAACGTGTCGCAGCATCCGGCAACGCTGGAACACTTGGAAATCGACGAGTTTGGACGTATCAGGAACTGGCCGGAAAATTTCTTCGGCGATGAAATGGAAGATATCACGGAACAATCAAAAACTGCGATGGGAAAACGCATGGAGCGGAATGAGAAGAAAGAGAGTTCCGCAGAATGAGCAAATGCGTCGTCGATACGAACGTGCCTTTGGTTGCAAACCGTGCGCTGGACAGTGGAAGAAGCTGGCCGAATGGCTGGCTCCGAAGGTCGACGCTCTTTTCGAACAGCTGACGGACCGGTTCATTCTTTTCGGAGAATGGTGTTATGCGCGGCACACGGTCGCCTATGACAGGTTGCCCGACTGGTTTCTCGGTTTTGACGCATACGACAGGGAAGCGGCCCGCTTCTTCTCCGCGGCGCGAAGAAACGATCTGCTGAAAAAAGCGGGGATAATTCCCGTTCCGCAAGTCGCCAGAGGCCGGTTTACCATCGACGAGTTGAGCGGACTCCTGACGCGGTCGCGTTTCGGCGACAGACCGGCCGAAGGCCTGTATCTCCGGTCCGACGAGGGCGACTGGCTCGCAAGAAGAGCCAAGCTGGTTCGCCCGGCGTTCATCCAGTCTATCGAAGAACACTGGTCGCATTCGGGCATCACGGCGAACCGACTGAAAGCCTTCTGACCTTCAGTCGCGCCGGTCGATCTCGGGGACCGAGTCGTCGGAGACATAAGCACCGATCTTTTTCGGCGCTTACTCCTTCCGCAGATAGACGCTGTCGCACTCGATCGTGGCCTTGAGGGCGAAGCCGTGACGTTCGAGCAGACGCCGGATCGGCACGGTGTGCATGTTGTTTTCCACCGTGATCGCGCGGATCGGCACGGAGAAGTCGAATGTCGCGAGGATCTCGTATTCGCTGCCCTCCGTGTCGATCGAGAGGAAGTCCACATGATCGATCCCGAAGCGGCGCAGGAGGTCCTTCAGCGTCACGGATTCGACGTCGATGAAGTCGGAGTGCTTCCCCGAACGTTCGATGCGGCGCAACGTCCGGTCGTTATAGGCGTCTTCGATGCCGCTCATCGCGCTCGCGGCGCCCTCGACCGCCCGGAAGCGCACCGTGCCGTTCGCCGCGCCGATGCATCCGTGGAAGAGCGCGCACGTCCGGTTCCTGCGCAGTTCCTCGAATACGGCCGGGTGCGGTTCCACGGCGAGCCCGGTCCAGCCGAGTTCTTTTTCCATGTGATACGTGTTGCTCAGCTCGACGCCGTCG
>CALFXN010000489.1 GCA_937957815.1 uncultured Synergistales bacterium | reverse complement strand
TGCTCGCCGTGTCGGGCGGAGGCGATTCTGTTGCGCTTCTGAGGTTCTTCAGGATGTTTGGGCCCGGAGAAATCGTCGTTGCTCACGTGGAGCACGGGATTCGCGGGCGATCTTCCGAAGAAGACGCGCTCTTCGTTGCCGAGATCTCCCGCAAATTCGGGGTTCCGTGTTCGATTGTCCATACGGCAGTGCCAAGGCTTCGAAGGCGCGGAGAGACCCTTGAGGAAGGCGCACGGCGAATACGGTATGCGATTCTGGGAATTGTCCGAGAGGAAATAAGCGCTTGGGGCATTGCATTCGGTCATAATGCTGATGATCGGATCGAAACGATGTTGTTGAATCTCTTTCGGGGTACTGGACTTTTCGGATTGGCCGGAATTCCGGAAAGGCGCGGAAGAATTGTGCGGCCGCTTCTCGCGTTTTCACGCGAAAAGTTGCGAAGGATCCTTGAAGAACGTGCCGTTCCATGGCGCGAGGATGAGACGAACAACGATGTGACTTTTTCCCGAAACAGAATTCGGCGTGAGCTTCTGCCGTGGATCGAAAATCGCCTGAACCCAAGGGTCAGGGATCGCCTTTTCGATCTGGCCGAAGAGACGTCAGTCCTTCGTTCGAGAGAAGAGGAACGCGCCGGAGAACTTTTGAGGAATATAGAATGTCTCTCGCCGTTATTTCCGTTCCTTATGAGGAAAAGCGCCTTTTCTGCACTTGCGCCGCATGACAAGCCGTTGCTGTTGAGAGCGATTGGCAGGAAGCTGCGCCTTCGCGCTCTTTCGCGCTCTCGTGTCGGCATCCTTTGCAGATTGTGCGAAAGTGGCGGAAGGTGGACTTTTCAATGGCAGGGCGGATGGGAGGTCTGCTGCGGCGGAGATATGGTGGCGTGGATTCCGGTACCTGTTCCGGGCCCCTTTCCGGTCGAGTCCGGTTGGATTCCCTTGCCGGGAGATGTCTTTTCCTGGGGAGGATGGACGTTTGGATTCGCGGGCGGAAATCCGGTGCAGTGGTCCAATACCACGTTTTCCGTGATGCCCGCTGCCGCTATGGTCAGATCCGGGAACAAAGACGCCCAGTGCGTTCCCTGGTTTTGTAGGGAGTATTGGCCGGTTCTGCGGATTGGGGTAAAGTTCTTCGTCCCCTTTTGGCGGGATCCCATGGAGTTGTCCGCCGGAGAAGGACTTTCTGTTGCGATTCGATATAATTCCTGCAGAGAGGTCAGAGTGAACGACGATGATACTTTCTGAGATACTTTTCGATTCGGAGAGGATTCAGCATCGCGTTGGGGAACTCGGGAAGGAGATAAGCCGAGATTATTCGGGCAAGGATCTGGTTGTCGTCGGGATCCTGAAGGGTGCCGTCATTTTCCTGTCGGACCTCGTACGGCGTATTGACGGGACGGTCGGGGTCGCTCTCGATTTCATGGCGGTTTCGTCGTATGGCGACTCGACGAATACGAGCGGCATTGTGCGGATTCTGAAGGACCTCGACAGCAGCATCCGAGGGAAACATGGCCTGATTGTG
>CALFXN010000488.1 GCA_937957815.1 uncultured Synergistales bacterium | reverse complement strand
CTCTTTGGAAAAGAACGCGCGTCCTGACGCATCTACGGAGGTCGTGCGCGTCGGCCCGAGCCGCGAGGAAGGAAAAGGGCGGTTCTTCCCTCGCGGTTCATGCCTTTATGCTCCGAACTCTCTTTGTCGGTTGCGGCAGGAGCGAAAGCAAGGGGCTGTGCGCGTCGTGCTCGCGCTTCACGTCGTCATTCGTGAGGTGCAGGTACGTATTCACGATGGAGAAATTCGCGTGTCCGAGAATCTGCCGGACGGAATCGAGCGATGCGCCGGACCGTATCATGGTCGTTGCGAAAGTATGCCGCAATGCGTACCACGGAAATTCCCCTATCCCGGCTATCTGCCTGTAGTGGAACATCCTTCCCGTTATCGTTCCCGATGTCATGGGCGTTCCGTTTTCGGTCGGGAATAGGGGAGCTTTGGACCATTCCGAAGGACGCACTGACAGATACTTCCGAAGCTCCGCGAGGGAAATATCCGAGAGCGGCAACGTCCGCGATTCCTTTGTTTTCGCTACTTCCGGTCGGATGCGGATGCATCCTTCCTCAAGGTCAACGTCTTCCGTATGGAGTTTTCTGGCTTCTTGTGGACGGAGGCCGGTGTCGAGTGTAATAATCATCATTGTTCTGTCGCGGACTCCTGCGAAGGTGTCCGTTCTTGGGGCTTCTATGAGCCGCTGAATGACTTCCGGCTTGACGGATACGGCGCGTCCCGGCTCCTTGCGACTCTTGAACCGGGAACATGGATTCTCGGGTATGTACCCTTCGAGACGCAGGAATTCGAGAAACGCACCAACGAAACGACGACGCATGTTGTACGTGACGGATTGAAGGGGCTCCGATCCGAGATGGTCGAAAACGCAGTCTTTGAGCCTGTCGGGAGATGAAAGAGCATCGGGGTATGCCTGAAAGAAGCGTCGGACGTATCCCTCGTAAATCGTGATTGTCCCGGCGGAAGCGCCTTCCGCTCTCCGGAGAATGATGTACTCTTTCAGAAGGCTGTCCCATTCCGGTAGCGGAGCCTGACGTAGACTGACAGCGTTGCTCTTTGGCATGAAATGTTCTCCCCTTCCTTTGAAAGCGTCGTGATCGGAAATGTACGGAAAGGGGGGTGCAATCCAGTAAACATGACATCATCCTACTTATGGCAGGAGGGGGCCCGATGAAAAACTTCTTTCGCTTGCACGCGACGCTGACGGCGC
>CALFXN010000487.1 GCA_937957815.1 uncultured Synergistales bacterium | reverse complement strand
GTTTCGAGTGCGTAGGATCGCTCAGCGGCCGCCGTCATTCCGTCTTCCCTCTCTTTCCGAATCGCGCGAAGAGGCCGTCCCAGGTCCATTCGTTCATGCCCATGATCCCTTCGCGCCGGAAGAGGATGATGAAGATCAGAAGGAGCGAGAAGACGACCATTCGCATCCCGGGAATTCCGGGGATCTCGAAGGATCCGATCGTCAGCGGATTTTCGACGAACCGGAGCCATTCGAGGAGAATCGTGATCACGACGCTGCCGAGAATGCTCCCCGTGATCGAACCGAGCCCTCCGGCGACGACGATCATCAGAACGTTATAGGTCAGGAGGAAGCTGAACATCTTCGGATCGATCGTCGTGATGAGGCTTCCCATGAGCGCTCCCCCGACGCCCGCGAAAAACGCGCCGATCGAGAAGGAGATGACGCGGAACCGGAACGTATTGATTCCCATGTTCTTCGCGGCGACCTCGTCGTCCCGGATCGCCTTGAAGACGTTCCCGAAGTTGCTGTTCACAAGCCGGACGATGAAATACAGCGTGAACAGCAGCCATCCGTAGTTCCACCAGAGATTGGCGTAATCCGGGATCCCCTTGAGCCCGAGCGACCCGTTTGTGTATGCGGTGATGTTCGTGATGACCACGCGGATGATCTCTGAGAAGCCCAACGTGGCGATTCCGAGGTAGTCGCCGCCGAGCCGGAGAACCGGGATGGCGATCACCAGGCCGAAGGCGGCGGCAATGAGGCCTCCCGCAATGACGGACACGACGAACGGAGCCTGCATGACGGAAAAGGGCCACGCTATGGGTTCGAGAATCCACATCATCTCTTTCTGTACCGGAGTCAGGATCAGCAGCGCGGAAACGTACGCCCCGATCGCCATGAAGCCGGCGTGCCCGAGCGAGAACATCCCGGTGAACCCGTAGATGAGATTCAGGCTCAGGGCGAGGATCGCGTTGACCGCGATGAGGTTGAGCACCTGAATCTGATATCCGTCCAGATGGCTTTCTCCCCACCAGAGAAAGGCGCCGAGCAGGGCGATCAGCGATATATTCAGGAGGGAATTTCTCGTCTTCGGATTCATCAGATCTTGTCCTCCAGCTTCTCCCCCATGAGTCCGGTCGGTTTCATGAGGAGGATGACGATCAGGAGTATGAAGGCGAACGCGTCGCGATATCCTGAAAGCGCCGGGAAGAAGGCGATGATCATGATCTCGATGAGCCCGAGAAGCATTCCACCGATCATCGCTCCCTGAATGGAGCCGATGCCGCCGAAAACGGCGGCGATGAAAGCCTTGAACCCGGGAAACACTCCCATGAACGGATGGATCTGCGGATACCTGAGCGCCCACATGATGCCCGAGGCGGCAGCGAGCGCCGAGCCGAGACCGAAAGCCAGCGCGATGATCCTGTCGACCGAAACGCCCATCAGCCTGGTCGTCTCGATATCCTTGGAAATCGCGCGCATCGCAAGCCCCGGTTTTGTGCGGTAAACGATCCAGAGCAGCCCGAGCACGAGGATGAACGTGCTGATCGGAACGATGATCGCCAACGGAAGAATCCGGACCTCACCGATCATAAAGACCTTCATGAGCCATTCCGGCTGCATCACCTGACGCGGAAGCCCCGTAAACAGAACGAGACTGAGGTTTTCGATCAGAAACGAGACACCGATTGCGCTGATAAGGGCGGAGATTCTCGGGGCGTCGCGCAGGGGACGAAAGGCGATCCGATCGACGAAGATTCCGCAGACGCTCGACCCCGCGACCGCAATGACCGCGGCTACCCCCCAGGGAAGCGTGAACACGACCGTACCGAAAAACATGAAATAGGCGCCGAGCATGAAGATATCGCCGTGAGCGAAATTGATCAGCCTGAGGATGCCGTACACCATCGTATATCCGATGGCGACGAGACCATACAGCGATCCGAGGGTTATTGCGTTGAACAGGTGTTGCACGAACATTTCGAAGCTCATGCGAACTGCCCCCCCACTCAAAAAAAATTGGGGGGAAGAGGGAATCCCTCCTCCCCCCAACGCATGACCATATCTCGTGTGCTTCTACATCTGCGGGGAAACGGTTCCGATGAAGAGCTTCTTTCCGTTCTTGATCTGGACGACGCCGACCGGGCTCTCGGCATCGTGGGTGGCGTTGATGGTCTTGTTTCCTGTGACGCCCGGGAAGTCCTTGATCTTCTCGAGTGCGTCGCGGATGGCCGCCGGTTCCGCCTTTCCGGCGGTCGTGATTGCGTGGGCGACAAGCATGTAAGAATCGTACCCGAGGGCTGCGTTGACATTCGGATCCTTGTCCGGGAAGGCCTTCTTCCAGTTCTCGGTGAACTTCTTCGCGATGTCGCTCATGTCCTTCATCGATGGGTCATACGGGAAGGTCGTGTGGATGAAGCCCTCGACCGCCGCACCGCCGATCTTCACGATCTCGGGGTTGTCCATGGCGTCGCCGCCCATGATCTGGAACTTCGCGCCAAGCTCTCTGGCCTGCTTCATCACGATCGCGCCTTCGGCGAAGTCCGCCGGAAGGAAGAGGACATCGGGCTTCTTGCTGATGATCTCGGTCAGCTGCGCGGTGAAGTCCTGATCGCCGGAGTTGTACTTGAGTTCGGAGACGATCTCTCCGCCGAGCTTCTTGTACGACTGTTTGAAGAAGTTCGCGAGTCCGACGCAATAGTCATTCGCCACGTCCACGAGAAGGGCGGCCTTCTTCATGTTCAGGGTTTTTACGGCATAGGTCGCCGCACCGGCACCCTGGAAGGGATCGATGAAGCACGCGCGGAAAACGAACTTCTTGCCCTGGGTCACGAGGGGGTTCGTGCAGGAGGTTCCCATCATCGGGACTCCGGCCTTTTCGGCGACTTCCCCGCCGGCCATGGCAAGAGACGAACCGTACGTTCCGATGACCGCGACGACCTTTTCCTTCTCGATCAGGCGCTTCACGGCATTGGCCGCTTCGACCTTGTCTGTCTTGTTGTCGACGACAACGAGTTCGACCTTTTTCCCAAGAACGGAAGGCATTTCCTTGTGAGCCATCTGGACTCCTTCGAGCTCCAGCTGGCCACCGAAAGCGGTTCTTCCCGTCAGGGGAAGATAGACTCCAATCCGGATCACGTCTTCGGCAAACGCGACCCCCGCAAAGGCGCACACAAGAAGTAAAGCAACCAATACCTTACGTAACCGCATCACAACACCCTCCTCGTAATTAAAAATTGTGGATCAAAGCACGATTGAATTATACACGAATCTTGCCCTGCGGAACACCCGGGAAGATACGGGCATATTTCTTCGAACGACGCCGGCACGGAAATCCCGTGAAATTCATTCTCCGCTTTTCGTCTCCCGGGTCGCACCCCGGATCTCGATATCCGGAAGAAGCGCGCGCAGCCTCGCCGGATCTGGCCTTCGGCCGCTCCGCAACTCCGGAGCGAGCGTGCTGCCCGGCCGGAAAAGCTGGACGACCCAGCGTCCGCGCGTTCCGACGAGTCGCCGCACCTCGAGAAGATCCGTTTCTGTCATGAGGTCGGGAACGTACGTCGTGCGAAAGAGAACGTCCGCGCCGGAACGCGCGAGAATGTCCATCGACCGGATGATCCGTCCCGTGTCGACGGGGACCCCGGCAAGAAGTCCGTACTTCCCTTCGGGTCCCTTGACGTCCATTGCGACAGCGTCGACGAGCCCCTCGGCGAGCAGTGCCTCGAGCATGTCGGGATACAGGCCGTTCGTGTCGATCTTTAGGGGCAGCCCCGTCGCGGACCGCAGTTCCCGGATCGTCCCCGGAAGCGACGCGTACATCGCCGGTTCGCCGCCGGATATGACGAGGCCGTCGAGAAATTCCTTCGTTCGCCGCAATGACGCGACGATGCGCGCGAACGAACGCGGCCGTACCCCTCCGAGGACAAGCCCCGCATTGTGGCAGAACGGACAGCGGAACGGACAGCCGATGCAGAAAAGGACGGCGGTAACCTTGCCGTCCCAGTCGAGAAACGACGGATTGAGAAAGGCTCCGAACGGAACCATCATGGCCTCAGGCGAGCCGGGTTCTCCGGCGGTCCCGAAGTTCCGCTTTCTTTCCGCGGTTCCAGCTGGAGGTCCGCGTGAAGTATCCCGTGATTCGTGTGATGCCATCGACATTGTCGCTTCCGCAATATTCGCAGTCGAGGCGAAGTCCGCGCGAAACCCGGCCGCATTCGTTGCAGATCGTGAACTCGGGGCTGAACGCGACCTGCGCGTTCTCGGTCTCGCGGAAGATCTTCCCGACGAACGATCCCAACGCCGCGGGATCGGGCTTGTGTTCCCCCATCCAGATATGCGTGATCGAACCGGCCGTGATCATCGGATGGAACCGCCCCTCCTCGGAGACCTTCTTCGCGGGATCCATGGGAACGCCGTACGCGAAATGCGTGCTGTTCGTATAGTACACATCGCCTCCGTCGAGGTCGCCCTTGACCACACGTCCGGCTTCCTCGGCGTAGGACTTGAGGTCGAGTTTCGCGAAGCGGTAGGCCGTGCTTTCGGCGGGCGTCTGTTCGAGGACGATCCGGATCCCGAGGCGATCGGACAGCTCACGGCACTTGAGGTCCATGTACCGGACGACCGCGAGCGCGAGATCCATCGACTCCCTGCTTTCATGAATCTGTTTGCCCGTCATATGCTGCGCGAGTTCGTTGATTCCGAGGATTCCGATGAGATAGCGGACTTTCCCGAAGCGCAGGTATGCTTCCCCGTCGTGGTCCATGCACAGGACGGAAAGGGGACCGCGCTTCCCGAGCTTCAGAATGCTCTCGAGAAACGCCTTCTTCTGAATGTGAGCCTTCGCGGCCAGCTCCATGTAGTGATCGACCAGCTCGAAGAGAGTATCGGAATCCCTGCCGCTTCGATACGCACACCGCGGAAGGTTCAGCGTCACGTTCTGCAGGGCGCAGAACCGGAGTTTCCACGGCCGCCTCGCTTCGGCGAGGTCCTCCTCCTCCAGCTCGAAGCTCAGGCGGCAGCACTCGCTGAGCTTCGCCACCCCGCCCCGGTCGAACACGAAGTACGTGTTGCCCTTCTCCGAAGCGACGCGACACGCGAGTTCGAGCATCTCTTCCCATCCGGGTTCCCTGAAAAAGGCTTCCGTAATATGAAAGAGGGGTTTCGGGAAGAAGAACGGCTGTCCCCGGCTGTCTCCCTCGAGATAGACGTCGAAGAGTGCCCTCAGGAATCGTTTCGATTCCCCGGCGTAATCGCCGTACGTCTTCCCCGTCTCCTTCCCTCCCGGGCCGATGGCGGGGACGTCCCTGAAGTGCGCCGGAACTTCGTAGTACAGGTTGATGTCGGTGAACGCAACCTGTCCGCCGCGTCCTCCCGCAAGCTGGTTGAACTCGAAGATCAGCATCTGGGCGAGCTGGTGAAGTTTCGTGTCGTCGGCGCCCACGAGGTAGGGCGCGAAAAAGACGTTTACGGCATCCCATCCGATGGCGCCCGCGAAATTGTTCTGCAGGACCGATGTCATCTTGAGAAGGTGCGCGAGAAGGACGTCGGGATGCCTCGCAGGGCCCGAGATGCTCGTGATCGACGGGAGGTTCAGCCCGTATTTCGCGACGTAGGCGAGGC
>CALFXN010000486.1 GCA_937957815.1 uncultured Synergistales bacterium | reverse complement strand
GCGCTTCTCGCAAACGACGAGCGTGGCTCCGTCGTCCGCTACCTTGAAAGACGAGTCGATGCGGAGCTTCGGTTCGTTACCCTTCAGGCCGATCGGTTCGATCGTTCCGTTCCTGAAGACGCCGGCCTTCATGACCGAGACGTCTTCCATTTCCTCCGGAACGACGAATTTGTGCGTGGACTGGATCTCGAGCGCCACTTCGGTTCCCTTCGGAGCCTCCATCTTTTCCGGCTTCAGAATCAGTTCGTGAGCGCCCGCCGCGCCGGCGATCCCCAGAAACGCCGCGACAGCGACCAGGACAATACATTTGCGGTTCATATCCGATTGCCTCCTCGAAAAAACGTTGTGTTCCCTCCGGATACCGGTGAACATTTCTTCCGGATATCGCGACGCACCCTCTCGGGTCCGGACTGCGCCATCCGGACGGATACGCGCGCCGCGGATTTCCGGCGTCTTGGAAACGTCATGCGTTCAGCTGAATACATAACACGAAAATATTAGAACGTAACACGAAAGCTGTCAAGGAACCGTCGCTATGTCGAGGAAGGTGGGAAAGGTAAATGCTTGACAACGAGCCCGTTGCGTTTATACTATCGTCACAATTCAATATCGGATGAACGTCGCACGAGAGACTCCCGGATACGGGAGGCGCCGAAGGGGCAAATTCCCTCAAGGGGACGGAAACTCTCAGGCTGAAGGAATGCGGCGGGACGCTCTTTGGAGTGCATATGGCGCACGACAGAGATTGCGGGGATTCTCCCGCGATTTCTGTCGTGTTTTTTTATTCCCGGGGGAGGGAAGCGAATGCAGCCACGCGTATCTGAGTTCGATCTATACTATCCATTTATAGTGCTTTTTGTAAACCTTCTGCAAATTTTTTGCCAATTAGTGAACGTATTGACTAATGGTATGGACAATGGTATCGTTTTCTCCAGAGGAATAGTGAAATGCTTCTCATGATTCAAGAGAGGGAGGGAAGCGAATGCAGCCGTTCACAAGCGAAATAGTCACATCTCCGTCGTTCGACCCCTGGACGAATCTCGCGCTCGAGGAATACTTGCTCGGCAGGATCCATGACGATTCCATGACCCTCTACCTCTGGCGCAACGAACATACCGTCGTCATCGGACGCAACCAGAACGCGTGGCGCGAGTGCCGGACGGAACTCCTCGAACTCGAGGGTGGCCGTCTCGCCCGACGGCTGTCGGGGGGAGGCGCGGTCTATCACGATCTCGGGAACTGCAACTTCACCTTTCTCGCTTCCCCGCGCTCCTACGACTTCGACAGACAGATCGGCGTCCTCGTGGAGGCGCTGCGCGATCTCGGAATTTCCGCCTCTTTCGGCGGCAGGAACGACATCTTCGTCGAGGGGCGCAAGATCTCCGGAAACGCCTTCTACCGGGGCAGGACGGGGCGCTATCACCACGGAACGATTCTGATGGACGTAGATATGGATCGCCTCACGCGCTACCTCCAGCCCTCGAAGGCGAAACTCGAAGCGAAGGGCGTCGCCTCCGTCCGCTCCCGCGTCGCAAATCTCCGCGAGTTCGTTCCATCCCTGTCCATGGACGACCTGCAGCACGCTCTTCGCACCGCGTTCCACAGGGAGTTCGGCGACGGACCGGAGCGTGACGCCGCGACGTTTCTCGCCGACCCGTCCATGCGCCGTCTGCGCGACACGTACGCGAGCAGGGAGTGGATCTACGGCAGAACTCCCGTTTTCGACGCGGAGATCGGCCGTCGCTTCGACTGGGGGGAACTTCAGATCTGCATGACCGTGGAGCGGGGCGTCGTCACGGGGTGTCGCGTCTTTTCCGACGCGATGGACGCCGACT
>CALFXN010000485.1 GCA_937957815.1 uncultured Synergistales bacterium | reverse complement strand
CAGGGGTGACCGAGGCGAAGACGCGCCGTGCCTGAGTCGTTGAGGATTGCGTCCGTCATGAAACGTCCGGGCGGCCGATCGAGAAGTATCTGAACCCGAGCGCCTTCATCTCGGCTGGGGAATACTGGTTTCTGCCGTCGAAGAGGATCGGCGTGAACAAGAGCGTTCTTATTCTGCGGAAGTCCGGCTGCTTGTAGGTGTCCCATTCGGTGACGAGCGCGAGCGCGTCCGCGCCGTTGACCGCATCGTACTGGTTGTTGACGTAGATGACGCCATGGAGCTCCCCGAGGGACTCGCGCGTCTCGTCGATGGCCTTCGGATCGTGCGCGAGGACGCGTGCTCCCGCGCGTACGAGATCGAGAATCAGGCTCTGTGCGGGAGCCTCGCGGGTGTCCGATGTCTGAGGCTTGAACGCGAGCCCCCAGATGCCGATGGTTTTTCCCCTGAGCGAACCGAAGTGCTGCTCCATCTTCCTGAAAAGAAGATGCTTCTGGTCTTCGTTGACGTCCTCGACGGCCTGGAGGATCTTCGGTTCGTAGTTTTCGTTCCGTGCGAACTCCTTCAGGGCCCGGATGTCCTTCGGGAAGCACGAGCCGCCGTAGCCGCAGCCCGGGGAGAGAAACTGGTATCCGATCCTGGGGTCCGATCCGATCCCGACGCGGACCTTCTCGACGTCCGCGCCGACGCGTTCGCAGATCGCGGCGACTTCGTTCATGAACGAGATGCGCGTTGCGAGCATTGCGTTCGCGGCGTATTTCGTCATCTCCGACGAATGGACGTCCATGAGGATGCACTTTTCGAGCGGCAGGAACGAATAGAGCTTCCGCATGCACTCCTCCGCGCGCGGAGTGTCCACGCCGATGACGACGCGGTCCGGTTCGAGGAAGTCGCGAACGGCGTTGCCCTCCCGGAGGAATTCAGGATTCGACGCCACGTCGAACGGAATGTCCTTTCCGCGCTGCTGGAGTTCCTCGGCGATGGCGTTCCGGACGCGGTCGCACGTAGATACCGGGACGGTCGACTTGACGACGACGAGTTTGTAGTCGTCCATGGTCCGTCCGATCGTCCGTGCGACGGATTCGACGCCGTTGAGGTCCGCCCTCCCGTCGGGCAGCGACGGAGTGCCGACGGTGATGAAGCACATCAGGGCGTCGTGGACGGCCGTCGCGAGATCGGTCGAAAAGGTGAGTCGCCCCGATTCCGTCGTATTTTCGATGATTTCCGCGAGGCCGGGTTCGTAGAACGGGACGATCCCCCGCCTGAGGGATTCGATCTTCTGTTCGTTCGAGTCGATGCAGGTCACGTCGTTGCCGAATTTCGCGAGGCACACGCCGGTCACGAGTCCGACGTACCCCGTTCCCACAACCGCCAGTTTCATCTCCGTTCCTCCTCACATGCGGTCATCTGGATCGTCAGCGTTCCAGCCCTTCCGGCGAGACGTCCGGCCGCTACCCCGCAGACGGGAGCGAGCGTGCCTTCGCACCGGGCCGCGATATCGTCGAGCGCCGAGAAGACGGCGCCGGCCTCCGCGCAGCGATCGAGAATCCGTTCGAAGAGATTCATCTGACCGAGTCCCTCCATCTCCGCGTGGATCGTATGCAGATTGAACCCGGGCTTCAATTGCGCCGCATAACGCTCCGGAATGTCCGACTCGGGCATCGTGCCGTAGATCTCGTCGAGCGTCGGCAGCGTCGTCGGAAGCTGAAGCGTCTTGAAAGTCCGTCCTCCCGCCTTCGGGTAGAAGGGGTGCCGTCCCTTCCGGACATCGCTCGCGTAGTCGAGGTCGAATCCGTCCTGTACGGAAAGGCTCGCGGGCGTCGTCTGCCAGCCCGGAGCGGCGCACGATTTCGCGGCCCGCCCCGTCACGGAACGGAAGAGATCGAAGGCGCGCGCGAAATCCCTGCGGATCTCGCCTTCGGACAGCTTCGGCAGACGGTCCTGCCATTTCACGTGGTCCCAGCAGTGAACGCCGCAGTCGTGTCCCTCGGCGGCGGCGTTCGCGAGGATGCCGGGATCGGTTGAGACGATCATCGGGGCCGGGAGCAGCGTCCCGTAGAGCAGCGTCCGGAAACCGTACGTACTCGGGGCCTTCGTGCGGAGCATCTTCGCGAGGAATCCGGGCCTGAAGACGCGGCGGATCGCCTTTCCCGAGTTGTCCGGTCCCATCGAAAAAAAGAACGAAGCCCGGATCCCGCGCTTCCGGAAGAGAGCGAGCAACGCGGGAACGCCCTCGAGGTATCCCCGGAGAGTATCGACGTCGACCTTGATGCCGAGCGTCGCGTCAGTCATTCGGAACCATCGCCGAAAGCGTCAGGCGAACGGCCTCGCGCAACGGAACCTTCGGGCGCCAGCCGAGAAGGTTCGTCATTTTCCCGATCGAGGGAATCCTGTTCTGCATGTCCGCATACCCCGGACCGTAGAACTGCGCGGCAGGTTGGTCGACGAGGCGGGTCTCTCTCGCGGCGTCGCGGAATGCCGGGAACTCGCCCATGATGTCGAGGATGAGTTCCGCGAGTTCCCTGATCGATGCGTTGTTTGCGGGATTGCCGATGTTGAAGATCTCTCCCTCCGCCCGCCCGTCCTCGTTCCTGAGAATCGATACGAGCCCTTCGATGCCGTCGTCGATGTATGTGAAGCTCCGGCGTTGCGATCCGCCGTTCACGAGCGTGATGCGGCGATGCGTCAGCGCGTCGTGGACGAATTGCGTGATCGAACGCGCCGAGCCTGTTTCAGCGTCCTCGAAGGTGTCGAGCCTCGGACCGATCCAGTTGAAGGGGCGGAAGAGCGTGAAGCGAAGGCCTTCTTCCTGGCCGTATGCGGCGATCACGCGATCCATGAGCTGCTTCGACGCGCTGTAGATCCACCGCATCTGCGAGATCGGGCCGACGGTGAGGGGGCTCGAGTCCTCGCTGAGTTCCGCGTCGGGGCTCATGCCGTAGACTTCGGACGTCGAAGGGAAGACCACCCGTTTCCGGTGCGTCACGCACATGCGGACGATCTTGAGATTCTGTTCGAAGTCCAGTTCGAACGTCCGGACGGGGTGCGTGACGTAGAATGCGGGCTTGGCGACGCCAACGAGCGGAAGAACGACGTCGTGGTCCCGCACGCGGGCGTCGATCCAGTCGTCGGACTCGAAAATGTCCCCTTTTCTGAACGAAAACCGCCTGTCCGACGCGAACGTCTCCAGGTTGTTCCCACCGAGGTCGAAGGTCGTGACGTCCCAGTCGGTTGTCGCGAGCAGGCGTCCCACGAGGTGAGAGCCGATGAATCCGTTGGCGCCGAGTACCAGAATTCGCATGCGGTCGTTCCTCCGTTTCCCGTTTTCTCCGTCCGGTCCGGCGAGAGTATAGCGTCGGGACCGGAGAAAGACAAGAATTCCGTGGAGGACGGAAGAACTACGAACCGAAGCGCGAGTCGTGCGTCAGATTGTACTCGGCGAAGACCGTGCCGTCGATTTCGTCCTCGCCTTCGGGCTGGAGCCTCGTGATTTCGAGAATTCCATTTCCCGTGACGACGCGCAGCGGCGAAAGCGCGACAACGGAACCAGGCAGTTCGTGCCACGATTCCGCGTGCGCCAGCGCCTTCCAGACGAAGATGCGCTCCCCGCGAAAGGTCGTGAAGGCTCCGGGATAAGGGTGCGTGACGGCGCGGATGAGGTTGTAGAGCTCGTAGGCGCTCCTGTTCCAGTCGATTCTGCCGTCCTCGGGATGGCGGCGTCCGAAGGTCGTTGCCTGGCTTTCATCCTGTGGCGTGAGGACGGCCGTTCCCGACTCGAGCGCGTCGAGCGACCTCCCGAGGATGTCCCTTGCCGCGTCCGCGACCTTATAGAAGACATCCTGGGCCGTATCCTCGAACGCGATCTCAACGGCCTTCCGGTCGACGATATCGCCCGCGTCGGCGCGTTCGGTCATCGTGTGAAGCGTCGCGCCGGTCTCTTTCTCGCCGCGCAGGACGGCCCAGTTGATGCAGGCCCGGCCGCGGTATTTCGGGAGCAGGGATCCGTGCATGTTGAAGGCCCCGAGGCGCGGGATGGAGAGAATGTCCTTCGGGATCATGGAGCGGTAGTAGAACGAAAAGATCAGGTCCGGCGCGAGGGTCCTGACGATGTTCCGGACCTGTTCGTCGACCGAAATGGGAGTGTAGGTCGGAAGGTTCGCCTCCAGCGCGAGGCGCTCGACGGAAGAGAACCAGATCTCCTCGCCGGGGTCGTCCCGGTAGGTGAAGACTCCGACGACGTTCGCGCCCCTGTCGAGAAGTTCCGAAAGGCATGCGTAGCCCACCTCGTTATAGGCGAAGACGACGATCCGCGGCCTCGATCCGTTCATTTCTCGATCACCCTCCGTATGACATACCGCGGACGCTTCCGGACCTCCTGGTAGACGCGTCCGATGTACTCTCCCGTGATCCCGACGCTGAACATGGTGACTCCCATCAGGAAGAAGTTGATGTCGAGCAGCGTGAAGACGCCTTCGGCTTCGGGGCCGACGACGATCCGCCTGAAGAGGAGATAGACGCCGAAGAGGAACGCGAGCGCGGAGACGACGATCCCCGTCATTGTGACGAACTGGAGCGGGATGAGCGAAAACCCCGTCATGAGATCGAAGTTCAGGCGGACGAGGCGAAGGAGGCTGTATTTCGATTCTCCGAGCTCGCGCTCGTTGTGTCCTACGGGAATTTCCGTGGGGTTCAGCGAGAATTTCTGCGCGAGGGCGGGGATGAACGTCGTCGTCTCGCAGCTCTGGTTGATGATTTCGATGACCGGTCGGCGATAGGCGCGGAGCATGCATCCGTAGTCGTGAAGCTTGAGCCCCGTGATCCGGTTCGTGACGGCGTTGACGATCCGGGAAGCGGCCTTCCGCATCCACGGGTCCCGCCGGGCGACGCGAATCGTTCCGACGACGTCGTGTCCGGCGTCGAGAGCCTCGACGAGGCGCGGAATCTCCTCGGGAGGGTTCTGGAGATCGGCGTCGATCGTGATGATGTAGTCGCCGCGCGCTTTTTCGAATCCTGCCATGATGGCCATGTGCTGTCCGAAGTTCCCGTTGAAGTCGATGATCCGCAGGATGCCGTCGTGCTTCCGGAACAGGTCGTTGAGGATCCGGAGAGACGCGTCCCGGCTTCCGTCGTTGACGAAGACGAGTTCGTAGGACCGGCCCATCCCCTCCATGACGGCGAAGAGGCGATCGAACAGCGGCGACAGCGACTCCTCCTCGTTGTACACCGGGATGATGACGCTGATTTCCGGCATGGTCGCCATCGCGTCTCCCTGGTCAGCGGGCCGGACGAGCGGCGAGGATCTCCGTCGCCGCGTCCGCCGCGTCCGCGAGATCCCCGTCCGTCATCGCGGGGAAGAGCGGGAACGATACGATCCGGTCGGAGACGTACTCCGCCTCGGGGAAATCGCCGCGCTTCCATCCCAGCGTGTTCCGGTAGTATGTAAAGAGGTGGACGGCCTGGTAGTGGAGCGCCGTACCGATGTTCCTTTCGCGCATGAGAGTCATGAAGGCGTCCCGGTCGATCGAGAGTGCGTCGGTGCCGATCAGGGGCGTGAAGATGTGCCACGAATGCGTCGTCCCGGCGGCGGGTTCGGGCGGGAGAACGAGGCCGGAAACGTTCCCGAGCCGTTCGCGATACTGCGCGACGAGGGAACGGCGCCGTTCGTTGAATGTGTCGAGTTCCCGGAGCTGCGACAGGCCGATCGCGGCCTCGATGTCGAGCATGTTGTACTTGAGCCCAGGAACGAGGATGTCGTAGTGGGGGGTCCCGGTCGCGGCATAGCGGTTCCACGCGCCTTTCGACATTCCGTGCTGGCGCATCACGGCGACCGCTTCGGCGATGTCTCCGTCGCCGGTACAGAGCATACCGCCCTCGCCGGTCGTGATGTTCTTCGTCGGATGGAAGCTGAAGACGCAGACGCGCTTCTTCCCCTCCGGCATTCTCCCGACCGGACCGCCGCTCCAGGATGCCCCGAGCGCGTGGGCGGCGTCCTCGACGACCGAGAGACCGTGACGGTCCGCGATCGAAAGGATGGCTTCCATGTCGCAGGGACGCCCCGCGAAATGAACTGGGACGATCGCCTTCGTCCGCGGCGTGATCGCGGCCTCGATCGCGTCGGGGCGGATGTTGAGCGTGCGCCTGTCGATGTCGGCGAGGACGGGACGCGCCCCCGTGAACAGGATCGTGTTGATCGTCGCCGCGAATGTCATCGGCGTCGTGACGACTTCGTCGCCGGGGCCGATCCCGAGGGCCATGAACGCGAGGTGGAGCCCCGCCGTGGCGGAGTTGACCGCGAGCGCGTATGGCGTATCGAGCATTCGGGCGAATTCCTTCTCGAACGCGAGCGTCTTCGGTCCGGTCGTGATCCATCCGGAGCGGACGGATTCCGCGATGTCCCGGATGGCGTCTTCGCCGATGGACGGTCGCGCGAAGGGGAGGAATTCATTTCTCATGGGGCTGTCGCCTCCTTGGGCGTGTTTGCGATGACAAGTCCCCGCTCCGTGGCTCCGAGAAGAACCGGCTGCGGGGTTCCTGCGGGGAAGAGACGGTCCTTGTGGCCCGCCTCCACGACGAGAACGACGCGCCTGTCGCCGTTCCAGAGCTTCGTGAACGCCTCGTCGCCGATGAACCACGACGGATCGGGCTCCTGCATCGCGCCGAACTCGAGTTCGCCGAGGTAGCGGACGAGGACGACGCGCCGCCCGAGATAGAACGGAATCCCCTGGTCGTATTCGGCGTACTGGGCGATGATGTCGTCCGGCCCGGAGTTTCGGCGGATCAGATCGGCGGTCTCCCGGGCCGACAGGTGATGGCCGAGGAACCCGAAGAGCGGCTTGAGCGACAGGCAGAACAGGAACGAGAGGATACAGAACGCCGCGAGCGCTTTCGTCCTGTATTCCGGTCTCGTCATGGCCCACGCGGCCGCGGCCGCGGCGAAGAGCGCGACCGACGGGATCGCGGCGTACCAGAGGAGCGTCGCAGCGGGGTACCGGCCTCCGAAGGCCGCGTACCCGAGCAGCGCGGCGCCGAAGAGCGCGAGGAGGACGGATGTCGAGATGGCCGCGAAACGGTCGCGCTTCGCGCCGGCGCCGGAGAGCATCGCGTCGAGGCACCCCCCTGTCAGGACCGCGACGGGCGGAAGGCACGGAATGATGTACGGGATGAGCTTCGATCGCGAGAAGGAAAAGAACGCGAAGACGACCGCGAACCAGATCAGGAAGAAGAGTTCGGCGCGCTTCTCCGTCCCGAACGACCTCAGCCGTCCGGGCAGGGCGCCCGCGATCGCGGAAACGAAGAACCCCGTCCAGGGGACGAGACCCGCGACGAGGATCGGGATGAAGAACCAGACGGGTTCGTATCGGCCGTGAAGCATCGTCGTATAGCGCAGGAAGTGCTCCCGGACGAAAAAGAAGTGGAAGAAGTCGGGGTTTCTCGAGCATACCGTCCAGAACCACGGAACGACGAGAACGAAGAACAGCAGAATTCCCGACGGTGCGAGCGTTCTCCACGCGATCCGGAAATCGCGTGTCGCGAGCATGAAGCAGAAGATCACGGCTCCGGGCAGCACGATCCCGATGAGCCCCTTGCTGAGCGTCGCGAGCGCCATTCCGGCGTAGAGCAGCAGATAGAATTTCCTGTCGCCCGACGTATACCCGAGGTGGAACCCCCCGAGCGCGACCGTCAGGAAGAACGACAGCGTCATGTCCGTGAGATTGATGTGCGACGACGCGTAGAAGAGCAGCGACGTCGACAGCACGAATCCCGCGAGGAAGGCTTTCCGGAGATTTCCGGAGCGCGCCGCGAGGAACGCCGTGAAGAGCGCGCCGCAGACGCCGAGAAAGGCCGGCCAGAAACGGCTCGCCCACTCGTTCTGCCCGAAGGCCGCGAACGAGGCGGCCGTCAGCCAGTAGTGAAAGACCGGTTTTTCGAAGTATTTGACGTAATTCAGGCGGGGAGTGACGAAATCGCGGGTTTCGAGCATCTCGCGCGGGATCTCGGAATACCGCCCCTCGTCGGGCTCGAGAAGGCCGTGGCGCCCGAGCGCCGTGAAGAAGAGAATTCCGGCGATGACCGCCAAGGCAAACAGAACGCGTCTCATAAAGGCTTCGTCACTCCAGACAGGAAGAAAGTCCGCGTACGCTGCGGCGGAACCATTGTACCCCAAGCTTTCCCGCTTCGCATCTTCCGGACTATAATATGCCCGAAGGGTGGGGACGTTATGGACAAACTCGGAATACTCCTGCTGCTTGGGTCGGCCATCTTCAACGCGGGTGCGAACACGCTCATGAAGGCTGCGTTCGGGCATCAGGGCGACCTCCTCGCGTCCGGTGCAGTCGCGGCGTTCGTACGGATCGCGACGAACCCGTTCGCGATCGGCGGCATCGCGTGTTTCGGAACTTCGTTCGTCTTTCTGAGCGCCGCGCTCAGCCGCGTCGATCTCTCGATCGCGTATCCGTTCATGGCGGGCGTCGTGTTCCTTCTCGTCCTGTCGGTGTCCGTGCTGTTCTTCCACGAGCCGGTCTCGGCCTGGAGGGCCGCCGGCATCGGCACGATTCTCGCGGGAATCCTCATACTCTCGTTCAAGGGGTAATCGTATCCGTTCCGTGCCGGCTCCCAGGAGACGCGGGCACGCGTACAGGGGGAGGGTTCATGGACGACATTCACGATCATTTCGAAGAAGTCCTTCAGAGTTTGTACGATGGCGTCTATGTCATGGACCGGAGCCGGAGAATAACGTTCTGGAATCGCTCGGCCGAACGAATTTCGGGATATTCGGCGTCCGAGGTGACGGGTCGTCGCTGCTCGGAGAACGTCCTGACGCACGTCGGCGAGGACGGATGCCGGTTATGCCTCGGAAAGTGTCCCGCCGCGAAGGCCATGGAGGACGGAAAGGAGAACGAGACGCGGGTCTATCTCCATCACAAGTCGGGGTTTCGTCTTCCCGTGATGATTCGCGTCTCGCCGCTGCGCGACGCGCGAGGCGAGGTTATCGGCGCCGTGGAGATCTTCAGCGACAACTCGCTCCTCGATACGTCGCTGAAGAAAATCCGTGACCTCGAAACGCAGGCTTTTTCCGATGCGCTGACCGAGCTGCCGAACCGGCGGTATGCGGAGATAACCCTCGGGACGAGACAGGATCAGGCCGATAGGTACGGTCTTGCCGGATTCGGAGTGATCTTTGCCGACGTGGATCGTTTCAAGAGTGTTAACGACACATACGGGCACGAGACGGGAGATCTCGTACTTCGGATGGTCGCCGGTACCCTGAAGTACGGAGTCCGCGACGGAGACGTCGTGTGTCGCTGGGGCGGGGAAGAATTCGTCGCCATCGTCGGTACGGATGAGGAGCGGGTGATCTCCGATGTCGCCGAGCGGCTTCGCGCGCTGATCGCGCAATCGAGCCTCGAT
Organism: uncultured Synergistales bacterium; assembly: GCA_937957815.1. Taxonomy (GTDB): domain Bacteria; phylum Synergistota; class Synergistia; order Synergistales; family Aminobacteriaceae; genus CALFXN01. Next base: position 1,344 of record CALFXN010000485.1, on the reverse strand, counting down.
ACGGCCCGGGATGTTCTCAGGGTAACCGCTTCGTTCGGAGCGACGATGCGGAAAGCCGGGGAAGATGCGGGAGTTGCGGTGAAACGCGCGGACGCGCTGATGTACGCGAGCAAACAAAACGGAAGGAACCGCGTTACCGTCGGGTAGGGAGTCTCCCCATTGCGCCGCGCGGCGGGGGAAGGGCTACAGATCCTTCGCGCCGGTGAACGTCCGGAATTTGTTGAGGTTTTTCGAGACACGGGCCCAGTAGACGGACGGCGACCCGCCGTAGTACCGTCCAAGTGCGGCCTGTGTCGTCTCGTACGCTCGGAGGTACCGCGAGAGCAGCAGGCATCCGGCGCTGATCCCCTTGTCGGGTTCGAAGAGTTCCGCTTCCGACGTGATTCCGTTCGCCGCGAGCAACGCCGAATGGATCTTCCATGAGACCTGCATGACGCCCGCCGCGCCGTAGTCGCTTCTCGACGACGGGGAAAAATGGCTTTCCGTGTACCCAACGGCAAGAGCGAGATCGAGGGGAATGTCGTACTTGAACGTATATTTGACAAACGCTGCCGCTTCGCGCGCCGCGATCGTCTTTTCGAGCTTCTGATTGTGTTCGCCAATGAAGAGCGTGACCGAACGGACGTCGTCCAGAATTTCTCCCGTAAGCCGCAACAGGGTAAAGAGAGGGGAAACAAGATCCTTCTCGCAGCTGCGGGCGATTTTTCCCGTTATTCGAGACGCCGTCCGGATCAATTGTCTTGCATCGGAATCCGAAGACCAGTTGCGAATAGCGGTCTCAAGTGCATGAGTGGAGCATACCGCCGGGGGAGCCGAACGAGATGGGGCGAACACGAACGACGCGGAGCTCCATCCTCCGGTCCAGAGCGCCAGAAACGCGACGTACGATCCAAAGACGAAAAAAACGACCGCAAGACAAACATTCTGTCGCACGGGACACCTCCCTTATTGTGAGTGGTAAGCAGAAACAGTGTCTTTAAGTATGCGGGCGATAATTTCTCCCGATTATAGATATAATCGGACTTTCCGGCAAATAATGTCCATCTCTATTAAGCGGGGCTTACCTGTGTTCCGGAGCGAGGTCGGGCGATGCCGACGACAGTCCGGCGATTCGTGCCAGAATATCTTCCACCCGTCGGATTCCGTCGCCATAGGTTCCCCAGTCTCCGGACGCAAGCGCCCTTTTCGATCGGCTCATGATGTCGACCCCCTCGCGGGCGAGTGTCGCCGCCCGACGATCCGGAGCCGCCGGGGCACCTGGAGCCACGGGGCCGGAAAGCCCCGCACGCGACCATTCCGTCTCGGAGGCTTTCGGCGTCGTCGCGGATTCCGAACCGATGAATC